>SOKM01000128.1 GCA_004375785.1 Candidatus Cloacimonadota bacterium
TAGCACATCTGTTTTTATCTTCCTTGACCCATTTTTGGATTAACTTTTCTGCTGCCAGTTTCGATTCACCATAATCATTATCTGGTGCAGGTGGTATACTTTCACTTGTTGGTTCTTTTTGTGAACCATATACTGCGACAGTGCTATAAAAAACAATCTTTTTAATCCCTAATTTAGAAACACAGTTAAGGAGGATTTCAGTGCCTCCCTCGTTAACTTTAAAGAACTCTTCTCTTGTTACACCAAAATCATGATGCTTTGCTGCGAGCGTGATAATCATATCTACACCTTGTGCTGCTTTCAGAACATCATCTGTGGATAAGATGTTACCTGTAATACATTCGCAGTATTTTTTCTGTGCTTCCGAAGGAAGTTTTAAATCTAATCCAATAATCTTGTGTACCTTTTCAATTAACTTCTTAGTCAAAAATTGACCTATAAAACCAGTGTATCCAATTATTAATATCTTCATTTTATAGGCTAAAATGGATAATATCTTAGTATTTCTTGAACGATTTTTCTTGAATCAAACTTTGTAACAGCCATTTTTCGACTCTCTTTTCCCATTAAATAAACAAGGTCAGGATTTAATAAAAACTGCTCCATAGTAGAAGAAAGTCTTTCTGGATCTTTTATTGGCACAAGAAAGCCATTCTTCCCCTCTTCGATGACTTCTCTGCAGCCGACAGAATCAGTGGTAACTATGGGCATACCCATTGCTGCACCTTCCAACAGTGATAAAGGAATTCCCTCACGGTAGTATGAAGGCAAAACAATCACATCGGCTTTTTCTAAATACAATTTTACATTATCGGTCATTCCAAGATACTTAATAGCACCTTCTTTGTTCCAGTTCTCAAGCTGCTCAGGAAGAATACCTCGTGGATTCTGCCGGTCGACAGGTCCTAATAACCAAAAAGTAATGTTCTGATATTTTTCCTTGAGTATACGGGCTGCTTCCACAAATTCTTTAATTCCTTTGTCCCATAACATTCGGGCAACAAGAATAAAAGTGATTTCGTTCTTCTTTTTTCTATTCCCTGGAGAGAAACGAATAGTATTCACGCCAGTACCTGGAACAACGCTCGTTTTTTCTTTATTCACGAGTTTGTGGTTAATGAAATAATCTCTATCCGATTGATTTTGAAAATATAAATGTTTTGAGAGATATAAGGATTTTCGATATAGAAATCTTACAATTCCTCTGACCAAAAATTTTTTCAGACTATTGTCTGTAAAAACGTAGCCTAATCCTGGTATCATGTTATAGATATATTTAATGTGAGACACACATGCGGCAATTGTTCCATAAATAACAGGTTTGATTGTAAAATGCTGAATTGCATCTGGTTTATATTTTCTATAGATATCAATAAATTTAAGTAATAAAAATATATCCTCAAAAGGATTAATTCCACCGCGTGTCATATTGATATTTATATGCTCAATCCCATATTTCTGTAAATTTGCTACATATGAATCCGTCGGCGAAAGAGCGAAAACATTGTATCCTCGAGATAATAACTCCTTTATCAAAGGGAGGCGAAAGTTATAAAGATACCAAGATGTGTTGGCTACCAAAATAATTCTTATGTTCGATTTATGTTGATTCATAATCGCCATATTATAGTAACAATTGCAATAAAGTCAAGCACTTTTTTAGGCACTGTCTCAAATTTGATACAAATTTAGGTTATGTTGGATATATTGGTCTATAAAGATAAATACTCAGAAGATATGGTTTCAAATTTTACTTTGCAGTTTATCCTTTACAAAATCCATAGGTAGTTCGATTGTAACTTTATCCAAATAAATTAGAAAATATTAAAGAATTTTATTGACAAAAGGCTGGAGCTGTGCTATAAATAAACTGCTTAAGAAAATTAAAAAAAGGAGGTTGAAATGCTCAAGCAATCAACAAAATTAATCTTTTTTGTTATCGTAACGCTCCTTTTAACAATCCCCCTATTTGCCCAGGCTCCTGATACACTCTGGACAAAAACTTTTGGAGGAGTTGATGATGACCAGGGTTGGTCTGTCCGGGAAACCTCTGATGGGTGCTTTATAATTCTTGGATGGACAAAATCATTCGGTGCTGGTAATCTGGACATCTATCTTCTTAAGGTAGACCAGAATGGTAATTATCTATGGCACAAGACTTTTGGAGGTTCAGAATATGAAGAAGGTCGCTCAATTTTGGAGACCGCTGATGGGGGTTTTATCATTGCTGGATTAACAGGTTCGTATGGAGTAGGCAATAAAGATGTATATCTAATTAAAACAGACTCACTTGGCAATGCAGAATGGACCAGGACATATGGTGGTACAGCTGATGACAAAGGTTATGATGTTCAAATAACTACAGATGGTGGCTACATTATTACTGGATACACATATTCGTTCGGCTCAGGAAGTGCAGATGTTTATCTAATAAAGACAAATGCAAATGGTAACATTACCTGGGCTAATGCTTTTGGCCTGTCAGGTCCTGATAGAGGGTGGTCAGTAAAAGAAACCTCAGATGGAGGATACATAGTTGCAGGGAATACAGAGTCTTTTGGTGGCGATCTTGATGTATACATCGTGAAAACAAACTCATCTGGGGACTCTGTCTGGGCAAGAGTGTATGGAGGTACTGGTAGTGATAGAGCTCATTGGATTGAAGAAACCTATGATGGTAGGTATGTTATTGTTGGATATAATGGATCTGTTGGGGGTGTGTTAACAGAAGTTTGGCTTCTAAAAACCTATGCTAATGGCGATACAATGTGGACGAAAATGTTTGGTGGATTAGACTGGGAAGCTGGTTATACTGTTAGAGAAACAGCCGATAGGGGATATATAATTGGAGGATATACATATTCGATAGGTGCGGGAGCTGCTGATGTATACCTTGTAAGAACAGATTCACTAGGAAATACCCTTTGGTCGAAAGCTGTTGGGGGGGCAGATCATGATAGGGGTTTTGATATCAGTTTTACCTCTGATGGAGGGTATATTGCTACAGGATTTGCTAGATCTTTTGGAGCAGGAGATAAGGATCTTTACCTTGTGAAGACCAAACCCGACCCTGCATTTATTGAAATGGAAAAGAATCCTAAAAAGAATTTTAAGTTTTCCCTAATTGGAAAAAATCCTTTTAATGATAAAATTTCAGTTAAATATGTTCTTCCTGAGAAGAGCATCGTTCGTCTATCTATCTATAACCTTGTTGGTCAAGAGATAAATATACTCGTAGATAGAATTGAGAAGGAAGGATCACATTCAATAGTTTGGGATGGAAGAAACAGTTCCGGTGAAAAGGCTGCAGGAGGTATATACTTTCTTAGATTTCAAGCAGGGGAATACAATACTGTAGAGAAGCTATTAATAATACGGTAGGAGATTTAAGTACTTTTTCTTTCAAAAATTTGCTAAAAATAAATTTCTGATTACTACTCGTTGTGGATTGATTGGGTGAATTCCTTAAGAAGGTAAGGGGTTTTTTCTATGATGCTGCCTGTCACGATGAAATCGGCACCTGCTTTTACCTTTTTTGCAGCTTCTTTGGAGTCTCTGATACCACCTCCTATAATAAGAGGTAATGAAGTTTCTTCTTTTACAGTTTTTATGACCTCTTCTGGAACACTCTGTTTTGCTCCGCTTCCTCCATCCATATAACACATTTTCATTCCAAAATATTTTCCTGCCAGGGCATGGGAAACAATCTGGTCTATGTTATCTCTTGGTAGAGATTTCGTTCTACTTACACACTCAACACTTGTCCGATTACCCGATTCTATAAGAAGATATGCTACAGGAATTGTTTCCAGTGAACATTCTTTAATGGAAAGCGCTGCTTTAACCTGCTCTTCAATGAGGAATTGAGGGTTTCTTCCACTAAGGAGTGACAAAAAAAAGATTGCATCAGCTTCCTGAGAGACCTGATAATGTCCACCTGGGAAGATTATGACTGGTTTTTCAGTTGCGGATTTAATTCTTTTTATTACGCCGTCAAGGTCAACGCTTTTAAGCGTGCTGCCTCCAACAAGAATTCCATCTATATCAGCAGTTCTTAACTCGTCAAGAATTGCCTCGAAACTCTCATCTGATGCCTTCTCCGGATCTATAAGCGGGAGGTATCCCGCACCTTTTTTCTTTCGAATGTCCATTAAGTAGTCGAAAACTATCATTTGGCAATTTATATCTTAGCGCAAATCAGAGTGGCTTGCTTTGTCCATTTACGTTAATTTTTTTCTTATGAAGCTTCCAGAAGCTTTGATTGCTTCATCGATCTTGCTTATATCTTTGCCTCCAGCGGTGGCAAATTCACCTCTTCCACCACCACCACCTTTAATAATAGGGGAAATTTCATCAATAATTTCTTTGGCATTTATTTTCTCTGTAAGATCTTTTGTGACAAAGACAACGATATTTGCTTTGTTATTGTAATCTGCTCCAAAAACACCAATCGTTTTGCTGTCCCACTTCTTTCTTACCTCATCAGCAAGGTTTCGAAGCATTTCTGGACTCTGACTCGGAACCTCCTTTATTATTAACTGAATCCCATCCTTAATTTCTTCCGGTTCAAATGATTGAACCTCATAGGCATTGATTCTCTTTTCAAGTTTTTCAATCCTTCGGCACAGGTTTTTCTCATCATCGAGAATACTTTTTAACCTTTCTTCAATCTTCCCGGATTCAACCTTCAACATCTGAGAAATGTTTTTTTCCTTTTCTTCAAAATTCTTAAGATACTGCAATGAATTTCTACCTGTAAGTGCCTCTATCCTTCTAACCCCACTTGCGATTGAGAATTCACTGAGAATTGTAAACAATCCGATTTCTCCTGTCCTCTCTATATGGGTTCCACCGCAGAGTTCCATTGAAAAATCACCGACTTTCAACACTCGCACAGTATCTTCGTATTTTTCATCAAAAAGTGCAATTGCACCCATCTTTTTTGCCCGCTCAAACTCAGTTTCGAACGATTCAACGGGAAGATTTGAAAGAATTTTCTCATTGACAAGCGACTCAATATGTTTAAGTTCATCCCCTTTTACTGAAGAGAAATGCGTAAAGTCAAATCTCAATCTTTCAGGAGCGACGAGTGAACCTTCCTGATGAACATGCTTCCCCAACACTTTTCTCAGTGCCCACTGCAGGAGATGGGTTGCAGTGTGGTTTCTTGCAATATCCATTCGTCTTTCCCTATCAACTTCTGCTGTCACTTTCATGCCTTCCTTTGGTGTTCCTCTTATAAGCTTCCCAATGTGGACAGCTCCGTATGCGGAAGGATGAGTATCAATGATTTTTATCTCAAGTCCATCACCTTTAATCATTCCAGTATCACCTACCTGTCCGCCCATTTCAGCATAGAACGGTGTTTCTTCAAGTATTATGCCAATGTTTTTCTCTATCTCTTTTACTGCAATGATTGTTGTGTCAGCACTTAGTCTCTCATCGCCTACAAATTTTGATTTCTTATCTGCTCCCTTGACGAAACCTTTAATTTCACCACTGAATTTTGTTGCACTCTTTGCCCTTTCCCTCTGTTTCTGCATCTCTTTCTCATAACCTACTATGTCAAGGGCAAAATCTGCATCTCTAGCAAGTTCCTCTGTCAATTCCACTGGAAACCCGTATGTATCATAGAGTTTAAAAATATAATTACCCGGTATGGTTTGAGTCTTTTCTTTTCGTAACCCCGCAATCATTTCCTTAAATATAGAAAGTCCAGAATCAAGTGTATCGAGAAAACGTTCTTCTTCTGCCTTAATAACAAGGGCGGTATGCTCAGCTTTTTCCTTGATTTCTGGATAAGTCTCTCCCATTCTATCCACAACATCTCCTACCAATTTATACAGGAAAGGTTCATCATATCCTAAATTTTTCCCCTCCAGTACAGCTCTCCTCAAGATTCTTCTTATTACATATCCCCTCTCTTCATTTGATGGGATGATACCTTCAGTGATTGTAAAGGTAAGAGCTCTTATATGGTCTGCAATAATACTTTTCGAAATTTCCTTTCCCTCGTTTTCAATTGCCTTTATAATGGGTTGAAAGAGGTCTGTTTCAAATATGTTTTTCTTTCCCTGGCAGACCATAAGTGTTCTCTCTAAACCCATACCTGTATCAATTCCACGGTTTTTTAAGGGCTTGTCCGTTCCATCTTTCTGCCTGTCAAATTGAGGAAGAACAATATTCCAGATTTCAACAAAACGGTCGCATTCATTTTCGATGGTGCAGCCATCTTCTATTCTACCAAACTCACGACCAAGATCGAAGAAGAGCTCTGTTGAAGGTCCACACGCACCTGTATTTCCTGCAGGTCCCCAAAAGTTTGTTTTTTCACTTAAACGAAATATTTTTTCTTCGGGGAAACCGATTCTTTTCTTCCAAATATCATAAGACTCATTATCTTCCTTAAAAACGGTTACTGATAATTTCTCAACAGGCAAACCCAGTACTTCGTTAACGAATTCCCAGCCCCACTCAATTGCTTCCTTCTTGAAGTAATCCCCGAAGGAAAAATTTCCAAGCATTTCAAAGAAGGTATTATGGAATGGAGTTTGTCCAACCTTATCTAAATCACTCAATCTAAAACATTTTTGCACACTACAGGCTCTTTTATAAGGAAGTGAGACATTACCTGTCCAATAAGGTTTGAATTGAACCATTCCAGCACTCATGAAAAGAAGACTTGGGTCATCCTTAATAACAAGGGGCGCACTTTTAACAACAGTGTGCTCCTTATCTTCAAAAAATTCTAAAAAAACCTTCCTTAATTCTTCCGACGTCATTTTTTTCCTTTCGGATTTTGTTATTCTTTTATTATTAGTTATCTGTCAACTAATAAAACCAATTAAACTAACTAAACCAATCGGACAATTCATTCCTAATTTTTACTTTTCACTTTATCCTTTAACCTTTTTCCTTTATCCTTTGACTTTTGTCATCCTACATCTTTTTATTTTTCTGCACCGTTGCGAAGTAACCAATCGCCGTTCTAAGCTTATTGAAGAAACAACTCGTATTTTTTTTCATTATATTCTTCAGCATGTTGTTGTTTATATTTCTTTATCCGTTTTCTTTTTGCTCTTTACTTTTTATTACCTTTATTACAGCGATAGCGTTTGTTTCACAGCCACAGGCGTTAGTTTACAACGAAGTGTTTTCTTACCGCTACTTCTCTCTTATTATCTTATAAATGATTTCTCCGTCTTTTATCATTCCAAGTTTCTCACGGGCAATCCGTTCAACTGTAAAAAGGTCGTTTTTTAATTTTTCGCATTTCTTTGCAAGGATTACCTTCTCGGCAGTGAGACTATCTACTTTTCTTTCCGCTTTCTTAATTTTTGTATATAAAGTAATGACTTTGATAAGCCCATATTGCCCGCCAAGAAAAAGATAGAGAAACCAGATAACAAATGCAATTTTTATGAATTTAAAAACCCATCTTTTGAATCCTGAAACTTTTTTCTTCCTTCTGAGTTTCCTGTAATAATAGTTTCTATTTGTAAATTGCATAAT
>SOKM01000228.1 GCA_004375785.1 Candidatus Cloacimonadota bacterium
TCATATCCATGCTTACAAGAATGTTTTTTCCCTCTATAATCTGTGCAAAACAATTTCCAATCTTCTCTGCAATCCCTTCGTTAAGTTCTTCAGGATAAATTCCCCTAATATCATACGCTTTGAAAATCGACACTTACCCTCCCTCTTCTCTCTTCTCTGATGCTCTAATACTCTGATATTCTGATACTCTGATTTCTCCCTACTCCCTACTCCCTACTGCTTACTATCTTTCTACAGTCCGAGTTCGTCAGAAATTGACCGCATACCTTTAAGGCAAATTCCAATAAACTCTTCGAGTTCAAAATCTAACTCTGAACAGGTTTTAATCTGCTCCCTGTCAGCTCCAGCTGCAAAACGTTTTTCCTTGAACCTTCTCATAATAAAATCAACATCCAGATTTTCTAATTTCTTTGAAGGATGCATCAATGCTGCTGCAACAATAAGCCCTGTTGTAGGGTCAATGGCATAAAGTGCTTTATCCATTACTGAGGTTCTTTCCACATTTCCCGTATGTGAAAGAATAGCCTGTAGTATCTCCTCAGAAAGTCCTTTATCCTCAAGCATTTCAACCGTTTCAAAGCCGTGTCTCGGGAAGTTATCTTTTGTCGTGTCATAATCAAGGTCATGAAGAAGCCCTGCTATTGCCCATAACTCTTTATCCTTGCCAAGAAGTTCTGCTATTTCCTTCATACAGGCTTCTGTTGCAAGCATATGTTTTTTTAAGTTTTTATTGGATACTTTCTCCTTGATCAGCCCAAGTGCTTCCTCTCTATCCATACCTCTCCCTTTTTTTTTTATGTTTTTTAGTTATTGCATATTTTTTTAAACCGCCGAAGGGCAAATACCGTTCATCATTGATGAACCAATCCCGTTGCAAAGCTACTCACACCGTTCCGAAGGAACCTACACCTTTTTCCTTTTCATCTCTCTTCTATTTACTGCCTACTATCATTCTTTGTTTTCTATCTTTCATCCACGCAGGCTAAAGCCTGCGCCTACCTTTATCCTTACTAACCTTTCTTTTAAGTTCTTATGACTTGTGCATTGGTTTTTCTTTTATCACTTTTTACTTTTAACTTGGCAGTTCTATTTCCACATCCCCTCTATTATTCTTCCGCAGAAACTGCACTTTCCATTTGACAACTTATTAGCTGTTATGTTATAGCCTATTCTTTTTATGAGCACCGCTCCACAACTGGGGCAGTAAGTGTTTTCTCCTTCGTGTCCTGGGACATTTCCTATGTAAACATATTGAAGCCCTACCTCCAATGAAACATCCCTTGCTAATTCGAGTGTTTTGACGGGTGTCGGTGGAAGATTTTTAAGTTTATACATAGGATGAAATCGTGAAAAATGAAGAGGAACATCGGGTCCAAGATTTTCTAATATCCAGGTTGCCATTTTTTTAATCTCTTTTTCATCATCATTGAGGCTCGGAACGACAAGGTTGGTTAGCTCTAAATGAACACCTTTGTTACGAAGGGTAACTAAAGCGTCAAGAACGGTTGAAAGATAGCCATGACTTATCTTAAAATATTTATCTTCATCGAAAAATTTCAAATCAATATTTGCCGCGTCAAGATACTCACATAGTTCTTCAAGCGGTTCTTCATTAATACAGCCATTGGAATGCACTGTTGTTCTAATTCCCGCCTCCTTTGCAAGTTTTGATGTATCATACATATATTCATAAAATGCTGTTGGTTCTGAATAAGTGCAGGCGATTGAGGGTGTTTTATATTCCTTTGCAAGGTTAACAACCTCCTGAGGAGAAAGTGTATAGTTTGCTGTTTCCTCTGGTCTGAACTGCGAAATTTCCCAGTTCTGACAGAACTTGCATCTGAAAGTACACCCTGCAGTTGCTATAGAAAGAACTTGTGTTTTCGGAAGAAAATGGAATAGCGGTTTCTTTTCAATAGGGTCTATATGCACTGCACAGGGATTACCATAAGCAAGGGTATAGAGTTTTCCTTTTCTGTTTATCCTTGTTCTGCAGAAACTCCTTTCTCCAGGCTTAAGTTTACAGAGGTTCGGACACCTGTAGCATTGAACTCTCTTTTTCTTGAGTTTTCTATAGTGTCGTGCCTCGATTGGGGATGTATAACCTATCTCCTGTGCCTCTGCTTCTTCTTTGTCAATAAGGAACAGAGTGGAGGAAAGAACTATTGCTGTGGCAGATTTAACGAAATCCCTTCTTGATATACTATCTTTCATACAAGTATTATATACAGTTTTCGCCTAAAAGTCAATTTTTTTCATTCGAATTTCTTTGTTTCTTTCCATTGCAGTTTGCTCATCTATGCTTTCAACCTTCTTTAAACAAATTAAACCGTTTCTATATGGTTCAGTCTTAAGAACAAAAGGAAACTTATTCAGACTGAGGCATAACTCAAAGTCTCTCTCAGGAGCCCAGGGCATTTCAGGGTCAAAGAATTTTTGAGCACTCTCATAGCTCCTTAAATAGTCTATTGTTTTCTGGAAATCATGTGGTCTATTTTCTAAAACATTTTTCAAATATTGGGCACATAAAGTATCCTCATCAGAAGGGGCAATACCTGCTTTACCCATGCACACCAGGGATACCTCTTCAAGCTCTTTAGCAACAATATAACCAATTACTGCGTGAGCATTGACAAAGCTCCCGGTAATTATCTCATCGGCATTCTTTGCATTTACCAGGCCCTTTGTCCCCGCAGTAGTCGAGTGCACAATTACTTTATCCGAAAAATCAACATGCTCAATCTGAGTCGGTGAGTTACCATAATCAAATCCTTCTGGTTTCTTCCCTCCTCTTTCTCCCATAAGGATATAATCGGGATTTTTCATCTTTATTTCTTTTGCTATCTCTAAATCATCCACTGGAATTATTCTCTTTGCTCCATTTCCAAAAACGTAACATGCTACAGAAAAAGCGCGAAATACATCAATAACAATCGTCAATCCACGCGCCTCCCGTGCCCCCTCAACCAATTGAAGTATTTTGATATTCATAATGTTCTTTCAATTATAATGACCAATCGCAGATAAAGTTTGTTTAGTTTATATAGTTTATTTAGTTTGTTTTATTGTTGCGTCCTCTAAGGCAGTTCACAGCGCAGCGTTCTATTACAGTGTAACGCCTGCCCCGTATGCCACGCCTAACTTTCCTTCTATCATATCGTGGTCATATGGGGTTAGATTACAGCCGAAGGCGTTTGTTTCACAGCAAAGCATTTGTTTACAGTTTCTCCTCGCTCTTCGCCCTTCACTCTTCTCCCTCTGTCCGCACTTATGCCGGTTCCTCAAGTGGCACATAGCAGATTCTCCTTCTCCCGCATTTACTGCACACCTCACCATCCCATATTCTAAGAAAGAGAGACCTGACATTCTTAATAAGTTCATCACTGTCTGTCAGAATCCCGATCTCAAAGTTTCTACGATTCTTTCCCTTTGCTCCAAGCCCGGCACCTGTCAGGTTTGGACTACCTATAAAGAGTTTATTCCCATCAATAAGGACACACTTGAAATGAACCCGCAGGCATCTCCTCATCACAAAATTTTCTTCCTTACGAAGTTCATATTTTTTAAAATCTCGCAAGTAGGCTTCTGAAGGTATACCGGAATGTAAAATACGCAGTTCCACACCCCTTCCACAGAGGTCCCTGAACAACTTTAGAATTGAGATATATTTACGACCCTCTTCTATCTGCAAATCCTTAACATTTGCAGTAGCAATCCATACCGATTCCTTTGCACCAAATATGCCATTTAAGATAACTGATTTATAAATATCCTCGTTCTCAAGATATTGTACATCCATCATAATTCTTTAACTTCAGTTTAACTCTTAACTTCTTACCTCTATTACACTACGATATTCCTTCAACAGTAAGAAAAGACCGACAACCAACAATAATGAGGCAGCAATATGAAACAAAAAGGTAGCTATGCTAAAACCATACATAAATTTTCCAAATCCTGCAAAGCCAAAAAATCGTATCGCAAAGACAGAAAAGAGGGTTGGAATATCAAGTAATAAACGAATAAACCCATATACAATTAGCAGAAGCCAACCTTTGCCTTTCTTTACTTTATACCCAAATGATGATATGACAATTATTAGAACATTAAAAATAAATGTCACAAAGTATTGTGCTAATGGTATAAGGATTCCCAGGAATTCCAGCGTATCAAAGTCAAAAGCTCTTTCCATATTGTATCACCTCCTGAATTTTCAATTTGTATTGCAACGTTTATGCTGTTGCAATACAAAACCTCTAGTTTCGCTCTCCTAATTTATACTCTTATTAGGGTAGCTGTGAAATAATTTCTGGATGATTTCTTACTTGAAGGGATATTATCCCTTTGTTCATCAAACAGCAACCTTAAATTCTGATAACTCACGGGCATAATCTAAACAAGCAGCAATTTGTTCTTTTGTTAAATCAGGAAATTCACTAATAATCTCCTCAGGGGTGCTCCCTGTAGCAAGGTATCCAAGAATAAGGCTGACAGGAATCCGAGTTCCATTAATTCTTGGCTTACCTTTAAGCACATCAGGAGTGCTTACTATAAATTTTCTCCAATCGATTTGCATATAATAATCCTCCTTTTATATCTGTGTTTAACTAATCTTATCTGAACCTATTTCATATTTCTACCTATAGATGCATAGATTTTCTAAAACCTTTAACATTGTTTGAGAGTATACAATAGGGAAAATTAAAAGTCAAGCCAATTTAAGTGAAGCCATATATCGTACATCTTCCATCATACATCCCTTATTGGATGTAATCTTTTATATTAGAGCCACGCAGGCTAAAGAGACTGAGCCAAAATACCGCTTTTAGGTAGGCGCAGGCTTTAGCCTGCGAACTTAACTTCTTATAATACAATGAATTACGCAATCTAAAGGTTGCGGCTACCATGCAAAAATTCACATTTTGGCACAACCTCTAAAGCCTGCGGCTACTTTCCTCGTACTACATTGCTATTTTTAGACAATGATTCACAATCTGTGGTCGGATGGGTCTGAGTATATTGGGTCTTACATCAGGATGGACAGCATTGCTGAGAAAAATAATGAAAATATCTTTTTCTGGGTCAATCCAGAGTGCACAGCCCGTAAAACCAGTATGCAGCGCAGTTTTTTGAGATAATCTGCCACATCCACTGCCTTCAATAAGAAAACCAAGACTTCGCTTTTCACCTAAAACTTCCACCTGTTCTTTAAGGAGAAAGTTAACTATTGCTGGCTTTATTACTTTATTCCCTCCCTGTAAAAGAATTCTTGCAAATGTGGCAATGTCACAAGCAGTAGAGAAAAGCCCTGCATTGCCGCTAATACCCTTAAAACAATAGAAACTATTTCCATCATGCACTTCTCCAACAATGGACTTCTCTCGCCACTTAAAAGATGGTTCATCCTTATATTTCTTACTCAGTTCTTTTTCATGTTTATTTCCAACCTCTGTTGCTACAAACCTCATCTTAAATTTTTGAGGAGGGCAAAACGAAGTGTCTATCATTTTCAGTGGTTTGAAGATATTCCTCTCTGAAAACTCCTTGAGTGCTTTACCCGTTATCCGCTCAACTATCTTTCCGAGAAGGATGTAGTCCAAACAGCTATAAACCGGTGACTCTGCTTTCATATTCCCTATAAATTGGATTATCTCTTTCTCATATTTTGAATCGGGGTGCAAGGGACGCCTGGAATGTTGGGGATAAGCCCCAACGCTACGATAATCAATATTGGAGATGAGGTATAAGGGATACCAGGCTGGAAAGAAAGATGTATGGGTTAACAACTCAAAAATGGTTTTCCCTTCATTAATTGTCCCTTTTAATTCCGTTAGAAGACTTCCCACCTGAGTATCTAATCTTATTAATCTTGAATCAAGAAGTATTAAAATTGAAGTTGCTGTAGCAATAGGTTTTGTGAGTGATGCTATATCAAAGATGTCATCTTTTCTCATTTCCCTTTTTGTAGGTGTAAGTTCAGAAAAGCCATAAGCCTTATGAAAGATGTTATCTTCTCTGTTTCCTATAAGGATAACACATCCGGGAAAATAACCTTCTTTTATTTTTTCCTCTATGAAGTAATCGATTTTATACATTTTGTTACCTTCTTAGAATAGATAATCTCTCTTATACTCTTAAAATCGTTTATCTCATCAAGACCTTCCTTTAGGTATTTTATTCCCTGCGGTATTGCCTTGATAAACCATCTTTTCTTTTTCACCAATGATAGAAAGGAGAATGCACCGAGTGCTTGCATATTTCTTTGAATTGCAGAAAGCACATAAATCCTTCTGAAAGTTTTGTAATCCCTGTAAACACCAACCTTCTCTTGCACCAGGGAGAAATAGAAGAAAAGGAGCTTTTCTCTCATTTCTCTTGTGAGAGTAACATATGCATCCTTCATGAGTGAAGCAAGGTCGTATGTAAGCATACCTCTGTGTGCACTTTGAAAGTCGATAATTCTTACATTACCATTTTTGAAAAATATGTTCTGTGATTGAAAATCCCTGTGCATAAAGAAAAGTGGCTCATCAACAAAGGAAAGAGCAAGGTTATGAAAATCCTCATCAAGTTTTTCTATCGCCTCTTTGGAAAAACCACAGAACATTTGAAGGAAAGAGTTACTAAAATAGTCTGATTCCCATCTAAGGGCATCATAGTCAAAAACCCTTTTATACACGGGCTTACATTTCTCAATTCCAATGTTTCCATCTATCTGAAGATGAAAAAGTTTCTTAATAACACCTTTATAAAGACGCTCAATAAAATCCATATCATCACTTTTTTTAACAAGGCTATTAAGACTTTTTGAGCCAACATCCTCGATAAGAAGAACCTTTTTATCTATATCAGCCATAAAAACCTCTGGGACCCCTACACCCTTTTTTGAAAGATATTCCTGTATCTCAAGATATTCCTCTACTTCATCTTTAGTAGAAGCAAACATTGCTATAAACGTATCCCTGTCTATTATTCGATAAAACTCTCTATCCGAACCACCAACCAGGTATATCACTTCTGCATCCTTGTTAACGAGGGAGAGCACCTTTTTTTCTAACAATCTATTTACCGCATTAAGAATTTCTATTCTTTTCTTTACCCTCATTAGCAAATACCTCTACACAACAAAATCCTTTGAAATAATGCAATTCCTATAGTTCTTTCCATCATCAATTACTGTATTATCAAAAATCACGCAGTTCTCAAGTTGCACATTATCACCAATAAGAGAGTTTCTCCCAATTGATACAAACCCTGATAGTTGCGCTTTTTTACTCACCTGAGAACCTTTGTCAACAAAAAATGGAGAAGAGGAAAGAGAAAAATTACAGAGTATATTTTTACTCTCCAGGAGGATATCCTTATGAACAAGAAGGTAATTTTCTTTAGTCCCGATATCAAGCCAGTAATTATTTCCACACACAAAACCGAAGATATTCTTTTCCATTCTTATGAGTTCAACGTAAGCATCTACAATATTGTAAAAATCATCCTCCGGTAGAAAATTAAATATTTTGCTATTTAGTATGGCAACACCTGTGAAATCAAAAACTTCTTGTCCTTTCCTGTTCGGTCTCAACCTCTCTGCAATATTTATTATCCTTCCATCCTTTTCCATCTGAATATCCTTTGAACCTTTTTTCCTTTGAATAAGAAGTGTTGCCACAGCCTTATTCCCCATATGAAATCTGTATGCCTCCCTTATGTTTATATCCGTGACGATGTCGCCGTTATAAACAACAAAGTTTTCGCCTTTAATATACCTTCTCATCCTTCCTAAACCACCGCCTGTTCCAAGAATCCTGTTTTCAATTGATACAGCTATTTCCATCGCATATTGTCTTCTTTGTAAAAAATCTACAATCTTATCTTTTAGATGGTGAACATTTATACAGAGTTTTTCAATTCCCTGCTTTTCTAAAGACAGTATTATATTTTCAAGTAAGGGTCGAGTTACAATTGGAAGGAGAGGTTTAGGTAAAAAATTTGTAACAGGCAGAAGTCTTGTCCCTTTGCCAGCTGCAAGTATTGTTGCTTCAATCATTCTCAATTCAGACATAAGACATGAGACTTAAGACATAAGACTTTATATCAAATTTTCTAAACTCACATCTTCCATCGTACATCATCCTTCCCTTATAAAACTCTTTGTGTCTTTGTGTCTTCGTAGCTAAATTTTCATTATTTATAAAGGAGATACTTCTCCCTTGTTTTCTTAAATTCTTCCAAGCCCTCATTGCAGGCTTCTTCTATATCTTTGATAGAGTAATTCTCTTCTATCATCTTTCTTATCGTAGTATTGCCAACAAGAATATCAAAGGGAAATTTTTTCTCCTCAAATTCATAAGGTGGCTTCCTCCATTCAAAATCTTGAGGGTGTGTTCTTCTTACAGTAAGGATAATCTCAAGTGCTGTTATAACAGGCTTGAATTTTTTTCTATCCGTTATATGTAACTGAAAACCTTCGCAGGTTTCACCCTTATATTTACTCCAGAGTGGTTTAAAATAAAGTGGTCTTAGTTTACAGCCGGATAGAACTTTTATTTCATCGAGAACCAATTTGCTATCGAGCCAGGGAGCTCCAAAGAATTCAAAAGGTTTTGTTGTCCCTCTTCCTTCGGATATATTAGTCCCTTCTAAAAGACACATTCCTGGATAAACAGTTGCTGTATCCGGTGTAGGCATATTAGGAGAAGGTAGAACCCAGTTAAGCCCTGTCTCATCGAACCATAACGCTCTCTCCCAACCTTCCATTTTAATGACCTCAAGCTCTACACCTATACTTAACTCCTTCTTAAACATTAAAGCAAGTTCACCCACGGTCATACCGTGCCTGATAGGGATTGGAAATAACCCGACAAAAGATTCATAATCCTCTTCAAGCAGAGGACCTTCTATATCGAGACCATTTATTGGATTGGGTCTGTCAAGCACAACAAATCTTTTATTATATTGTCCCGCTTTCTCCATTGCAAGTTCCATTGTCCATATAAATGTATAGAATCGTGCTCCTACATCCTGAATATCAAAAATAATCGTATCTACATTCTTGAGCATTCCTTTATCAGGGGCAAGATGTTTTCCGTAAAGGCTGTAAACAGGAATGGAGGTCTTCTCATCTTTGAAACTCAGACATCTTTCCTGGTCCTGCAGTTCTCCCTTTACCCCATGCTCTGGGCTGAAGAGTGAGGTTACCTTGATATTATTTTTTAAGAAAATTCGGGATGCACACTCAAAATTTCTATTGACAGAGGAAGGATTAATAATAAGCCCAACCCTTTCATTTCTGAAACGGTTGAAGCCTTTCTTCTCAAGAACATCAATTCCAGTTTTCGTATTCATAGACATAATCCTCCTTTTTTATTGGAGTAGCGAAACTTGATACCTGAATTTAGATTATATTTCATCTGTGCTCATCTGTAGCTAATAATTTTTCTTTAACTGCCGTTCAATGCAATTATTATACCAGATTAAATATAAGATTTCAAGGAAAAAATATGAGATTGCTTTCCTTCGCAGGAGTTTACCCTGAACCATACGGTGCAGGGTTTACCCTTGAGCGAAGCGAAGGGCTCAGGACAGGCTCCGTTTGGATACTCGCAATGACACAAGGCGGTGTTATCTTGATGCTTCTACTTTATTTATAAGTTCAATTACTTCTTCATCTTGTGGGTTAAGTTGAGATGCTTGTTTCAGGTGCTCCAATGCTATATCCAATTGACCTTTAACAAAGTAAGCAAGTCCTAAATTATAATGAACATCCACATTATTGGGCTCTGATTTTATAATTTCATTAAGTGTTGTTAGACCTTCATCTACTTTACCCATTCGCAAAAGCAGACCGCCGCGAAAAAGTAGCGATGGAATTTTTTTCTCCGGAAAGTCATTTTCTATTTTACCCAATTCTGAAAGTGCTTCCTCATAATTCTTCTCCTGGATTAAAGGATGAATTAACATCAGTCTATCTATAAATTGCAGTTTTTTATTCTCTCTTTTCTCCTCAAGAACCTTGCAAGATTCCCTGATACCAGCATCTCTATCGTCTTCAAATAATAGCCATTGGAAGTTTATTATGGTAACCAGAGCATCATAAGGCTCGTCAATATCAGGTCTCGCTTCTACTGCCTGTTGAGCAAACTCCTTTGCACGGTCAAAATCTGATAAGACAAGATAGTACATTGCCATAGCCATAAATGCATCTACATCACCAGAAGGTCTTTGTTTTATTGCGGTATCCAGGTAGGACTTAATCTCTTTTAAGAGAGGGGACTGAGTCTCTTTCAATTCTGGTAGTTGAGATTCCTGCTCATAACTACCTATTAGCATTAAATAGTGCATATATACAATAAATTCTTGCACTGCTCCAACAAAGAAATGGAATTCAAATCTTTCTGGATTAAGTTCTATTGCCTGATGAATGGGAGAGAAATCTACCCTGTCAATAGTTGTTTCTATCTGTGCGAAGGTAATTTTGAGCCGTTCTTCAGGTGGGTATTTTGCAAGCTCTTCCTTAAAAACCCACAGTTCTTCATTTAGAAGATTGGTTAATATCTTTGTTGAACTTATATTTGTTTTCATAATCAATGCTTCCGTGTTTTCTGGTTCATCCTTAAGTACAAGGTCAACAGCCTCTCCTGCTCTTTCATATTCCCTATACTCAAAATATAAATCCGCCAATTCCAACCACAAAGGAGAATAAAATTTTTCCCATAATGCAGAATCGTTAAGTAATGACATTACACCTGAATCATCTCCTTCCCACCGTTTTAATTTCACCAAAACAAACACTGCGTCCAGGTTTTTCTGGTCCTTAGTAAGGATGCTATCCAATCTGTGGGTAAGAACCTCAGTAATCTTAGCCTCATCATCGAACAGTCCCTCCATATACAGCAGGCGAATCATAGTATATGTTTCGAGAAGAGAAATTTCCCCTTTATTCCTTTTATCAGAGAGTTTAAGAATTAATTCTCTTCTCTGGTCGGGTGTAAGTTCACTGAGCGAATCTTGCAGGAAGTGGATAGAAATTTGATAATTAGCCTCTCCCAGGCGTGCAGGCTCCAATAATTCCTTCTCTGTCTCTTCTGCACTAATTTGCAATACTATTGCAACAACAAGAAGACACAATACATACATCTTGACCTTTCTCATCATTCCTCCATTACAACGAAGCCAGTTATTCGATAAAAGACTTCCTTTAAATACTCAGTGAACTCCGTCATTGCGAGCCATGTTACCATACGGTACATGGCGAGCCCAGAACCGTATGGTTCGGGGCGTGGCAATCTCATAATGCGAAAAACCGAGATTGCTTTCCTTCTCATGCGCTCAGGACAGGCTCCGATATGATACTCGCAATGACAGTCTTTTCTGAAGTACACCGCAGTTGACTGAATATTTACGGCTTCCACATATTTTTCATAGTATAATTTAAATTTTCCCATTGGTCAAGGAAAAAAACAAAATTAACAGGGATTGAAAGAAAATATAAGAGATTAAAATGCGAAAATGGAAATTACGAAAATCAAAATAAAGGATATAAAAACAATTTCCAATTTCATAGTTTCGTAATTTCGTGCCTTGAGTATTGCAATTTCTCAATTTCGGGCTTATCAATTTCCCTATTTCTTAAAATCCCTGTTAGTTAGAAAATTTGATTTCTGTGTTCTCTGTTGTTTATACTTTCAGAGTATATCAAAATAATTTGCAACAGATTTGTATGGGCCGGGCGGAACATATACTGATAGAATGTTTTTTTTTATTGACATTGGTCATTTTTAGTTGCAAGGTTTCAGCTATGGATAAATTTGCAGTTATAACAGGAATTACAGGTATCATACTTCTCTTTATTTCTGTATATATACTGATAACTGCTATTGTGAGAACAGCAAAAAGAAAAATGAAAATAAAGAGAGCTGTCTCTTTATTCGTGCTATTCCTGATAATTTTTGCCTTTTCTATCTCTTTTATATATTTATCCCTTTTTATTCAGACATTCTCGCGGTATACCCATGAAGAAAGGATAGGTACGGTATATGCGGAAGAAACAGATAAAGGAATAAACGTATACTTTGTAGATGAAAAAAGAAACAGAGAGTACACGTTTACGCTTACGGGTGACCAGTGGATGGTCGAGGGCTGTATTTTACGATGGAGCGTTCTTTTGAGATGGCTGGGTGCTGATACCTATTACAAGGTGACAAGGTTCAGGGGAAGATGGGAGATAGCCGAAGGAAAAGGAATAACAGAGTATGAAATCCAGCCGCAGGGACGGTTATGGAAATTTTTATTAAAAAATGGAGAATCCCTCCCATTTATTGAAACAGCCTATGGAATAGGGGCATATCAGTATCCGGGTAAGGAAACCTTTTATCTCTTTATTAACGATACAGGATTTATTTTGAGAAAAAAAGGGTAAGGAAAATACGAGGCTGGAAGTCCTCCTTCGTTGAAACTTCGGCGGACAGAACCCATCTGAAGCTTTTGCGTAAGTGGGCCTCGCCTGTTTCTTTTTAAAACCGAGATTGCTTCAGGGGTTCACCCTGTGAAATAAGATTATGGCAAAAACATTATGCTATTTCACGGGGTAAAAATGAAAGTTTATTCGCAATGACATCCTTGTTAAATGACCTAATGACCTGATGACGCCTGTTCGTATTGACTGTTAGAATTTAGTGGTTGAGGCGAAATGGAATTTTTTCGCAAAGACAGCCGGGACGAGAAATCTTCCCTCTACCCTTTCTGGTTTTCCAAGATATTTCACCGTTGAAAGTATTGTAAATGGAGAATCATTAAATCTCATATTCTTCACAGCCTTTGAAATTTTTCCATTCTCAACAAGGAAGAGTCCGTCTCTTGTCATTCCCGTAAGAATGAGTTCCTTGCGATTTACAAATCTAATATACCATAACCTTGTTACAAGAAGCCCATAATCAACCTTTTTAAGTATTTCTTCAGTCGTTATATTTGTCCCTTTCATAATAAGATTTGAAGGCACACCTGTTGCTTTGATACCCTTTTTCTTTGCCCAGTATCTCTTAGTCCATAACTTATTAAGTACGCCATTTTGCATCCAAATTTGTTTCTTTAAAGGTAATCCATCGTTTTCGATATCAAAGGGAAACCCTGGATTTTCAGCATGCGAAGGATCTGAAAATAATGTTATATTCGAAGATGCAATTCTTTTCCCTTCTTTCCTCGAGAAAAAACTCCAGCCTTCATCAGCGGTTCTTTTATCCATGAGAATATTTAAATACCACATCAAACTCCCCAATGCAAGAGGTTCAAGAAACACTGGATAATCACCTGGTTTTATCTCAACAGGGTTTATCCCCATTTCTGCTTTTTGCAAAGCAGTCGCAAAGATGCTCATCACATCTATCTTTCTTATATCCTCGTCATATTTCTCCGCAAATCCACTCGAACCATCCATTGATACAGTGATTGAAAATTTAGCGCTCGTTAAGGTATGGTTACAGAAAAATCCCCTGGTATTCATAAATGAGGTTTTCACTTTACCATTGTAGAAATATCCTGCTATCGTGGCATTTTTCTTTTTTGCTTTTTTAACTATTTCAAGAATCTTCTTTGCTTTCATAAGAGGTGTTGTCCTTGCAGTAGCTTCTATCTCTCTTTTTACATCCTTATATTCTTGAGGACACAAAGGCGGCATAAATTCCGGATCTTTTGGCATAGTTGAAGCAATATCCTCTGCAATTCTCATTGCTCTGATGAGAGAATTCCTGTCCATTTTTGTTGTAGTCGCCGAACCAATCCTTCCATCCTTTATTGCTCTGATTTTTATTGTTTCTATCTTCATTGACATATTCTGTGTTATCCTGTTCTCTCCAAACCGGCTGAGATTGGAATTCCTCTCTTCGTAATGAAGGATAACATCATCACATTCTTTCTCCCTTCTTAAGAAATCAATTAGTGATTTATCTATCTTCATTTTTTCCCCCTTTTCACATCTATATTTCTGAAAAGTGCATATGGAGCACCGTTTGTCATCTGTGCCCTCTGCATAGGTTCACCCTTACCGCAGTAAAATAACCCTCGCGGTTCCCAGTATTTTTTACCTGTCAAGCCATCAAGACTTCCCCAGAAATCAGGCGTGATGGAATGGTAGATTACATCCCTTAACATTCTCCCTTTTTTTCCGTTCTTGATTTCATAGAAAAGGTCTCCGCCAAACTGAAAATTCAACCTCCTCTGGTCTATGGAAAAACTACCTCTGCCCTCTATATATATACCATTTCTGACCTTTGATATAAGCTCTTCAGGAGATATGTCTTTATCCGCCGGAGCAAGATATAGATTGGGTATACGGTTAATGGGAAAACTGTAATATGCATCTGCCCGTCCAGAACCTCGACTTCTTTTTTCACCAATCAAGGGAGCAACCTCCCGTGTTGTGCTGTAATCAACAAGGATTCCATTCTTTATAATATCCCACCTCTGGCATTTAACTCCTTCATCGTCGTATCCTGTAGTAGCAAGCCCTCCAGGAAGTGTATTATCTGCAATAAAATTTACAAGTGAACTTCCATACTTAAAATTACCCCTTTTCTCAGGAGTTGCAAAACTCCTTCCGGCAAAGTTTGCCTCATATCCCATTACCCGGTCAAGTTCTGTCGGATGTCCAACTGATTCATGAATAGTAAGTGAAAGATGGCACGGATTGAGAACCAGGTCTTTTTTGCCTTCTTTTGGGTATGCTGCACTGATTTTCGCAACTGCTTCCTGAGCAATTCTTTCCGCATTTTCAACCATCTTGAGGGAGAATATATGCTCCCACCCTGCGTTTTTAGGATAAGCCTGAAAAGACCTCATCTGTGAATCATTCCCTTTCACTGCAACTGCTGTATAATCGCTGTTAACAGTCGTAATCTCAGTTTCTATAAAAGAACCTTCCTGGGAAGTAAAGAACTGTTTTCTTCGATTTAGAATAAGATATGAGTAAGCTTTTACAATGAATTTGACTTTTAACATTGTTTCATTAATCTTAAGAAGCATTGCAGCCTTCTCTTCCATCCCAATGGTGAAAGGGTTAATCTCAACAGGGGTAGTAAATCTGTCTTTATGAACAGGCTCCTGTGCAAGAAATATTCCTTTCTTGCGTGAAAGAATCGAACTTGCCTTTGCAATAGAAAACGCTTTCTTTACAATCTTTTCTATCTCCTTTTTACTAATCTTGTTTGATGATGCAAAACCCCACGCACCACCTTTTAAGACCCTTACCCCAAAACCGTAGATATTCTCGTCCTGAACCTCTTTTGGGCTTCTATCCACCATAACAATCCTTTGTGACCTATCGTCTGTTACACGTATATCGGAATAATCGGCTCCAAGATGTGCTGCTAAGCCAATTGCATATTCACTCAGTTCCTTCATCAATCCTCCCGGTATAATAATTGATTACTCAAATTAAATTGTAAAACGCTTCACACATGAAAAACCTTATCAGACATCCTGGTTTTTGTGAAGATATTTCATTAATAACTTCATACAGTAAATTTTTCTTCTTGTCAAGCAATTTAGCCACAGATTACACATATCATACACAACAGGTAAGGCATCTTGCCTTACAACAGAAAGAGTCAAAACGAGATTGCCATCCTTCGTTCCACTCAGGACAGGCTCAACTTCGGTTCAGGGCTCGCCGTGTACCGTATGGTAACATGGCTCGCAATGACAAGGAGAGAGGAAGATGAATTTTTTTTGTTTTTTTACTTGACGAAAAAGGAAATCAGTGTTAAAAGTAAATACTATATAGATTTGTTTGGTATAAATATTTACCTTACAGTAGGAAGATAGAGGAGGCATAATGAAAGAAATTTTTGAAATAAGATGGCACGGAAGAGGAGGTCAGGGTGCAAAAACAGCCGCCCTTCTCTTAGGTGATGCAGCACTCTCAACAGGTAAGTATATACAGGCTTTTCCTGAGTATGGTCCGGAAAGAATGGGAGCACCTGTTCAATCCTTTGATAGACTGAGTGATAAACCTATCACCATACACAGCGGTATTACAAACCCTGACATAGTAATTGTTCTTGACCCCACACTGATGAAATCGATAGATGTCACAGACGGACTGGCTGAGGATGGTCACCTTATCATTAACACACATAAATCCCCTGATGAGATAAGAAAGGAGTTTAATATTAAAGGAAGAAAAATTGCAACCTGTGATGCATATAAGATTTCCGAGGATACCATAGGCAAGAAGATTCCAAACACTCCAATGCTTGGAGCACTAATCAAGGTAACAGGTCTACTCGATTTTGAGAAGATGTTAAAGGATACGGAAGAAAAAATGCAAAAAAAATTTTCTGGAAGGCCTGAGATAGTGAAAGGCAATATTGAATCGATGAAAAGGGCTTATGAGGAGGTAAAACAAGAATGAAGAAAGGATGGAAGGAATTAGCCATAGGAACACAGATTACAAAACCAGGTTCTTCAGAGGATTTCAAAACAGGTGATTGGAGAACAGAAAGACCTATCATTGATTTCGATAAGTGTATTCATTGTTTAATATGCTGGATATACTGCCCTGATTCTTCGATTGATGTAAGAGACGGAAAGATTGCCAGCATCAATTATGATTTTTGCAAAGGCTGTGCAATCTGTGTAGAGGAATGCCCAAAGGATGCAATTACTATGCACTCTGAAGTAGAGTTTGAAAAATGACTAAAAAAGATTTAACCGCAAAGAATGTAGAGAATTTATAAATATATATATAGTTATCTATACGGCTAAATAAAAAAATAAGTATAGATGGAGGGCTTTTTATGAAAAAGATTGTAGTCGCAAAGACAGGCAATGAAGCGATGGCAGAAGCAATGAGGCAGATTAATCCAGATGTGGTAGCTGCTTACCCTATAACACCTGCAACAGAAGTGGTTCAGATCTTCTCAGGTTTCGTTGCTGATGGAAGAGTTGACACAGAATTTGTCCCTGCAGAGAGTGAACATAGTGCATTAAGTGCCTGTGTCGGTGCTGCTGCAGCTGGCGGTAGGGTAATGACATCCACCGCATCACAAGGACTTGCCTTAATGCATGAAGTGCTCTTTATAGCTGCCGGGTTAAGGCTACCAATAGTTATATGCGAAGTGAATAGAGCTCTAGCAGGTCCAATCAATATCCATTGTGACCACTCAGATACAATGGCATCAAGGGATTCAGGCTGGCTCCAGATATATTCAGAAAATTCACAGGAAGCATACGATAACACAATTCAGGCAATGAAGATTGCAGAAAAGGTCTTTTTACCAGCAATTGTAAGTGTAGATGCTTTCATTATCAGTCATTCAATGGAAAGACTTGAGATTCTTCCTGATGATGAGGTGCGGTCATTTATTGGTGAACACAGAAAACCTTACGACCTGCTTGATATTGCTCACCCAATTACATTGGGGGGGCTTGACCTTCAGGATTACTTTTTTGAGCACAAGAGACAGGAAATAGAAGCAATGAAGGAAGCAAAAACAGCAGTGATTGAAGTGGGCAAGGAATTCGGAGAAAAATTTGGCACCAGCTATGGTTTTTTTGAAGAATACAGAATGGATGGGGCGGATATTGCAATTATTGCCCTTGGTTCTACTGCAGGAACATCTAAAGTGGTTGTAGATACGCTCAGAGCCAAAGGAATGAAGGTGGGGCTTTTCAAAATAAGGGTTTTCAGACCCTTTGCTTTCGAAGAGATTAAAAAATCGCTTGAACATATAAAGGCAATTGGAGTCCTTGACAGAGCAGATGGTATGAGCTCCATCGGTGGACCCGTTTTTCATGAAATCCGCTCCAGCCTTTATGAGTCAGAGAAAAGACCGTTTATTACAAACTATATATACGGCCTTGGGGGACGGGACATATTCCCTAAAGACATAGAAACTGTATATAGAGAACTCAATGAGATTGCAGAAAAAGATGAAGTAAAAAATCTTATTAACTATATAGGTGTAAGAGAATAGGAGGAGAGATGCCGAGTCTGAAACAACTATCAAGTGAGAAAGACCTTTTCGCCAGTGGACACAGGGCGTGTGCAGGTTGTGCTGCCAGCATTATACTGAGACAGGTTGCTCTCGTTGCAGGTAAAAATACTGTCTTTGTGGGTGCTACAGGGTGTATGGAAGTGGTTTCTACAATTTTCCCTTACACTGCATGGAAAGTCCCATTTCTTCATAATGCATTTGAAAATTCTGCTGCAACTGCAAGTGGTATTGAATCGATATACAGATCACTTAAGAAAAGAGGAAAAATAACAAAGAAGATAAATGTTATTGCTTTTGGTGGTGATGGTGGTACTTATGATATTGGTTTTCAGTCTCTTTCAGGAGCAATGGAGAGAAGACACAATATGCTCTACCTCTGTTATAACAATGAGGCATATATGAACACAGGTATTCAGAGGTCAAGCGCTACACCTTACGGAGCGCACACTACAACTTCTCCTGCCGGGACCGTAATTCCAGGAAAACAACAGTTCCCAAAGGATTTAACAGAGGCAATCGCTGCTCATGATATACCCTATTTGGCACAGGCTGCTCCGCACAACTGGGCAGATTTTACAAAAAAGGTTGAAAAAGCACTATCTATCGAAGGACCCACTTTTATCAACGTTCTTTCAGCCTGTCCGCTCGGGTGGGTTTATCCCACACACCTATCAATAAAGATATCAAAATTAGCAGCAGAAACCTGTTTCTGGCCTCTTTACGAGGTAGAAAATGGTATCCATAAGATCAACTTTAGACCAAAGGAGAAAAAACCACTCCTAGAGTGGATAAAACTTCAGGGCCGATTCAGGCATCTATTAAGTGAACATAACAAACATATCATAGAAGAAGCGCAGAAAGAAGTCGATAGAAAATGGGATAGGCTTCTTAAAATGGCAGAAGCAAAAATTTAAAAAGAAAACCATATGCCGTTTGAAACTGTTAATATTTTTGAACAAGATTTTTGGGAAATAAACGAAAATCTTGAGGTATTACGAAAAGAGTCAAATGCGGAAAGTATACTTCTTGTAGATAAAGCAGGACAGCTAATTACAAGCGCAGGAGATGTTTCAACAATTGATATGTCTGCCTTCGCATCCCTCTCAGCAGCAGACTTTGCTGCAACAAGCCAGCTTGCTTTGCTGATTGGGGAAAGTGAATTTAACACACTTTTTCATCAAGGAAAAAATTTAAGTCTTTATGTATCAGTTGTAGCACAGAGCGTTATCCTTATTGTTATTTTCAGCCAAAAAACAACTCTGGGGCTTGTCAGACTGAAGGTCAACAATACAACCAAAAAACTTGAACTAATATTTGCAAGAATATTTAACAAACTCGGAACTGCAAAAGAGCGAAAAGAAGACGAGTTTGGTGAAGATTTCTTTAAGGAAGCAGACGGTGAAATCGATAGCCTTTTTACTTAAAACCCAATGTCACTTATAAATTATGCTTCAAGGGAAATAAATTGTAAGATAGTTTACTATGGACCCGGTCTTGGTGGGAAGACAACGAATTTAAAATATATATATTCAAAGATCGCACCCGGTATCAGAGGAAAACTAATAAGCCTTGCAACAGAACTTGATAGAACGCTTTTCTTCGACTTCCTTCCTGTAGATGTAGGAACAATAAAGGGTTTCAAGACAAGATTTCATTTATACACAGTCCCAGGACAGATCTATTATAATGCATCTAGGAAACTGATACTAAAGGGTGTTGATGGAATAATCTTTGTTGCTGATTCTCAGATAGAAAGATTTGACGATTGTATCGATAGTATTGAAAATATGAAAGAAAATCTCGCTGTACTTAGCCTTTCCGTAAATAATCTTCCGATGGTGATTCAATATAACAAAAGAGATCTTCCAAATATCTCTCCACTTGAAAAACTTGAGAGTGTGTTAAATCCCAGAAAAGTACCTTACTTCGAAGCAGTTGCAACACAGGGGATAGGTGTTTTTGACACCTTAAAGGCGTGCAGTAAACTTGTCATAAGAACCCTGAGCAGATAAAAATAGACTTCAATGGCAGAAGTAGTTAGATTAAAGTGTTTTAGTTGTGGTGTACCTCTTTCTGCTATTTCACAGTCTCTTGATTTGAGTTACATCTGTTCACACTGTGGGCATGCCAACAAACTTACAGAATAAAATGGCTGATGAAGCAAGAACACATATTTTAGATGCTGCAAAGAGGATTATAGATTCCACCTGGCGTGGAAGGGAACATAGTGTAGAAGAGATTGTAGACGATATAAAGAACTTCCTTGATGAAGAAAATGAAAGAATTGTTACAGAACAGGAGTGGCAGGGAATCCTCGACCAGTTTCCTATTGTAGATTTATCCGGGAAGATTCTCCAGATAAGAGATACCTTTATTAAAAAGTATGGAATAGAAAAGGGTATTCAAAAAGATGAAAAAAAAGAAACGGAAGATATACTCTTAATCTCTGATGACCCACTTGAACAAGAGCAGAAACTTATCAAACATCTTCAAGCAATCAGAAAAAAAGGAGTAAAAAAAATAGTTACTCAATACGAAAAGATGTTCCATAACGCATCAAATAGACCTACCGATGTTGAACTAATTGATTTCATCAGGAAAAACTCTCTGGAGCGAAAAGAGAACAGAAAAACAGTTATAATTGCGCTTTCACGTATAGTGGGTTCAGAAAGGATTCTCAGAATATTTGATACGATTGAGGAAAAAAGACCATTCGACAGCAAACGAGCGTTCTTCGACAGTTGGCTTAAAAAACAGAAAAGCCTGGTGGAGAAATAAGAAAGGTAGCCGCAGGCTTTACCCTGAACCATATGGTGCAGGGTTTAGAGAGTGTGCAAAAATGTGAATTTTTGCATGGTAGCCGCAACCTTTAGGTTGCGTAATTCATTGTATTATAAGAAGTTAAGTTCGCAGGCTAAAGCCTGCGCCTACCTAAAAGCGGTATTTTGGCACAGTCTCTTCAGCCTGCGAGAATTCAGTATTTAGATGAAAAAAAAGGAGGTATTATGCATAAAAGACTCTTTATTCCAGGACCAACAGAGGTAATGGAGGAAATCCTTGATGTAATGAAGACTCCTATGATTGGACACAGAAGCAAGGAGTTCTCAGAACTTTACGATTCTGTTATTCCAAAAGTAAAGAAGGTGTTTTACACTGAGAAAAAGGTATTTCTTTCCACCTCATCAGCTACGGGGCTTATGGAAGGCGCAATCAGGAACTGTGTAAAGGAAAGAGCATTAAATCTTGTCTGCGGTGCATTTAGCAAGAGATGGCATCAGATTACCAAGGCAAATGGAAAAGAGGCTGAAGTAGTAGAGGTTGAATGGGGTAAGGCAATCCAACCAGAAATGGTAAAGGAAGCACTATCTACAGGTAAATACGACGCAGTAACTCTTGTTCACAATGAAACCTCAACTGGTGTTATGAATCCCATTTATGAAATCGCTGAAGTGATGAAGGAATTTCCAGATGTTTCCTTTCTCGTAGATGCGGTAAGTTCTATGGTGGGAGTTAAAATTGAAGTGGATAAACTCGGCGTAGATGTATGTCTTGCGGGTGTTCAGAAGGCTTTTGCACTACCTCCTGGTCTTGCTATCTGCTCGGTAAGCGAAAAGGCATTGAAAAAAGCAGAATCCATCCCAAACAGGGGATACTACTTTGATTTTCTGACCTTTTTGAAGTACGATGAAGACAAGCATCAAACACCAACAACTCCTGTTATCTCTCTCATTTTCGCACTTGATAAACAACTTGATAGATTCTTTGAGGAAGGACTTGAAAACAGGTTTGCCAGACATCTTGAGATGGCAAATTTTGTGAGAGATTGGACAAGAAAATATTTTGCATTTTTTCCAGATGAAAAGTATCTTTCAAATACCCTGACTGCCATTAAGAACACACGCGGCATCAGTGTTGCTGACCTGAATAAGGAATTAGCAAAGAAAGGAGCAATGATTTCAAACGGATACGGCAAACTAAAGGAACAATCATTTAGAATAGCGCATATGGGAGACCTGACACTTGATGATATGAAATGGCTCCTCTCTACAATTGGTGAAATCATTGGCTTGTAATCGAAAGACTGTCATTGCGAGTATTCCTTCACAGGCTCAGGATAAACTCCGCGGAGCCTGTCCTGAGCCCTTCGCTTCGCTCAAGGATAAACTCCTGCGAAGGAAAGCAATCTCATGTTTTATGAAATTTTGGAGTGCAACAAGTCTGGTTAGGAGATTTTGATGCAAGGAGACTTGAACGTTCATTCGTATTTACCTTATAGCAAAGAACAAGTCTTCTTGTTGCTGAATTGGTTTTCTGGAGTAGCAGAGTTTGTTTTGCGTTCCCATGCGTTTACCCCGTTAGATAAAAAATTATTTAACGGGGCGAAACAAGTTTCGCTACTCCATTGTAAAAGGAGGAAAGATGAAAGTGTTAATTTGTGACCCCGTCTCAGAAACAGCCATCAATAAAATGAAAGAGGCAGGAAATGATGTTGACGTAAAATCGGATGTGACTCCCGAAGAACTACTTGAGATAATCCCCGATTATGAAGCCATTGTGGTCAGGAGCAGAACAAAAGTGCGGAAACCCCTGCTCGAAAAAGCAAAGAATCTGAAACTTATTGTAAGAGGTGGAGTTGGCTTAGACAACATAGATGTGGATGATGCGAAGAGTATGGGAATAGAGGTCAGAAATACTCCAACCGCCAGTTCTGCATCTGTTGCCGAGCTAGCAGTCGGACATATGTTTGCCCTTGCAAGGCATATCCCAAGGGGAACAGCATCTCTCAAATCAGGTGAGTGGCTCAAAAAGAAACTAAAGGGAACAGAGCTTGCTGGTAAAACACTCGGAATAATAGGAATAGGAAGAATAGGCAAGGAGACAGCAAAAAAGGGTGTTGCTCTTGGAATGAATGTTATTGCATATGACCCTTATGTAAAAGAACCAGGGATTGAGGGAGTATCACTTGTTAACCTCGATGACCTGCTTAGCAAATCAGATTTTGTTTCCCTTCACCTGCCGCATAATGATGAGACCCATCACCTTATTTCAACCGAACAATTCTCTAAGATGAAAGAGAGTGTTTACTTCGTCAACTGCGCACGCGGTGGAGTCGCAGATGAAGATGCCCTTTATGAGGCATTATCAAGTGGAAAGATAGCGGGTGCTGCATTCGATGTTTTTGAAACCGAACCCCCTGCTGACAATAAACTACTTAAGCTTGATAATTTCTTCTGCACTCCTCATATAGGTGCTTCCACGAAGGAAGGCCAGGGCAGAGTTGGCAATGAAATAGCAAAAATCATCAACGAATTTAGAGCATAAACTCTCATATCTCTTCGGTAGCCGCAGGCTTTAGCCTGCGAAAACGTAGCGTCGGGGCTTGTCCCCGACAGAAAGGGGAGACCAGAGTATCTGAAATTTTGCTTATTGCCAATTGCATATGGACTATGGTACTATCGCAGATGAAACCTGCTCCTACATCCTTTAATCATTGGTAGGAGCAATCTCCTGGTTGCGACTCGTATAACACCCTATTCTCCATCATTGCAAGAAGCAGACGGAGTGTGTAACCCCTATTGTATTTTAAAATGAACCAAAGACGTTTATCCTTCCCTCATCACTTTCTCCTATTTTTATCTATCTTAATACTCTTACCCAGCATCTCCTTTGCCGGCACACTCTTTGGCCCAAAAGAATATCAGCGAACCACAGATTCGCTCAATATTTACGAAGAAACCATAAAAATTAGCTATGAAATCATAATCCCCTGTACACTGCGGATAATAAACGGTGGCAGCAAAGGTAAAAACAGGATTTCAACAGTTTCGGTTTCCTGGAATGACATTGAGGTAGTGAAGGAAAACGAATGCAATCAAGAAGTTGAGAAAATCGACAAAACAATTATCTTCAAAAACACAAATAATTTAAAAATACATTTAGAGGGCAAATCAGAAGGATATATAAAAGTTTCGATATTGGGTCCAAATCTCAGTAAGGTGTGGCAAAAAGAATATCCTATCGGTACAATAAATGATTTTTGTGGCTATGATTTTTCATTGGGAAATAAGGAAGTTTTTATGTGGCTTTACAGACAGGATAAGAACGCTATGGAGTATTTAGACAGTCTTGGAAACATTGTTTATACTGTGCCTTTGGGAGATTACCCGGTTCCTTTTGGAGAAAAAGACAATCGTAAGCTGTATCAGTTTAGTGGTATCAGTCAAAATGGCACATATTTTTCAAAATCAGAACATTCTTACAGGGAAGATTTTACAACTAAGTATATTGTAAAAGATAAACAAGATACAGTGGAAACTATTGCTGCTGATACATCCTACTCACTCAGTCATACAGAAATTGATGTTATTGATTTCAAAGGAAATGTAATATCCCATCTTGACAGCGTTTCTCCTTATGCTCGACAGACAATGATTTCAAATGATGGTAACATTGTCTTTATATACCCCGCAGGATTTTTGAAAAGCAGTAAATGTGAAATCTTCAATAACGAAGTAAATGTATTGAAGGGTGAAAAGGAGAAAAACATTTTCAAAGGTGGTGCATTCTCACCCGATGGTCGTCTATATATATCCCTTTTTCAAGATACTATAATTGCATACAACTCTTCCGGTGAAATTGTTCGGAAGACACCCATTGTAGGACAGGATTATGGCTATGCACAGAAAGACATATCTGGTTTTGCTTCACCAACAGGAGATAAATTTTTGATAGCTTCCCGTCCTCGTGAAAAATGGATTCTTCCTGCAACATACCTATTAAACGAGAAAGGTGAAATCATTAAAATCCTTAATGGTTTGTCAACCTGGATGGCTGACTTTGATTCAAGTGGTCAATATGCAATCATAACCTCAGGGAAAAATATCTATCTCATTGAAACTGCAACAGGTGACATACTCTGGCAGAAAGAAGTTGAACGCAAAAAACCTTATGCACATTTCAGGTCGGTATATACTTCTCCAAATGCACGTTTAATAGTAACCTCTGTAGATCCAAATTTCCCAGTTTACTCCACCAATCTAAATGCGGTCAATACGACAATGATTCTTCAGATATTCAACCGCAGCGGAGAATCTCTAATAAGAAAGGAATTCACTAAATTACAATATATGTATAAGGTGGAAGACTGGACCTTCTGTCGCCTATCAAGGGATGGAAGGTATCTTGCGGTTCGAACTGCTAACGATAAACTAACACTCTACCACCTTAATTTCTAAGTCTGTGACGGTAGCCGCAGGCTTTAGCCTGCGTTTTGTTTACCCCGTTAGAGGTAGGAAAAGAATTTTCCGCAAGCTCTAATGGGGTCATTGCGAGTATCCCTAAGTCCCCTCTAATAAGAGGGGATTTAGGGGTGTGTGACCTCCGCGAAGGAAAGCAAACTCGGTGTTGGTAGCCGCAGGTTCCTGTCTTGAGAAATTGTAGCGCCGAGGCTTGTCCTCGGCAAAAGGTAGCCGCAAGCTTCACCCTGCATTTTGTTTACCTGGTTAGAGGTAGGAAAAGAATTTTCTGCAAGCTCTAATGGGGTACACTTTTTACTTTGAATTTATCCTTTTATGTCAAATGTGAAGACCTGACCCCTGAATTTTTCATTGCAAATTACTGAAAATAATTCATAAAAAGGAAGAGATTTGATGGCTGCAAAAGCTATCGGAGAGTTCCTGTTAAAAGATGCAAAGCAAAGAGCGAAACTAAAAGCAATCTTTGCAGAACTTCCTAAAAAATGGCAGAAAACAATTCTGATTGAAGCTAATAGGCACTTGCGTCATTACACGATTTCCTATTCCAAAATAGAGTGTGAAATGGGATCGAAGGAATTGAGCAAAACGAGTTGTACACTGCTCTCCAAAATTGAACACCTGCCCCCATCTCCATAATGTCCTGCCCATTAATTTTCTCCTCTTATCTCTTCCCATAATTTCTCTACTTTTTTTAACCATATTTTTGCACCCATTTTCTTAAAAATTTCCTTTCCCTTCTTCAAATACCTCTCTACCTCACGCTTTATTCCCAACACCTTACGCTTCTCTTTCTTTCCTTTGCTGTCAGCTGCAAGTTTTGAACTGCAGGCTGATAGTGCCTTGGCATAGTAGTAATACGCCTTTGCCAGTGCGAACGGGTTATTTGATTGTTCAAATATGCTGATACATTCTTCAAATACATCTTTCTCTATTTTACCTTTTAAACTTCTCAGTCGTGCTGAAATAAGAAGTGCCTCTCCTT
>SOKM01000209.1 GCA_004375785.1 Candidatus Cloacimonadota bacterium
TTCTTCGTCCACGAAGTAGATCCCCAATGCCACTCAGGAACAGCTTTAGGAATATACCAACAGCGACAAGGATCGTTCCCAATGAAACCTCTGGATCTATAAGTAGCACTTCAAGGATCTCCGCGTAAATTGACGTTGTTAATCCTCCCGACAAAGATCCCTTGGGTTTGCTTTGAGTACACACTTCTTATACAAGTAGAGCTGTCTCTGGTAGCTATCGACTACTCCAGCACGACTCAATACAGCAAGGACTCGATTATGATCCTTCCTAATTTTTATACGCCATGCAGTGACCGCTGTATATTTACTCATTATGAGACTGGCCCCAATTTGCTTAGTATCTGTTGTATGGCTATGCGTTGATTCCTAACTGTTTGTCTGCCTATTTCTGTTACCATATAAATTTTCTTTGCTCTTGCTGCTTCAGTATCCCAATGATGACGAACCAAACCATGCTTTTCCAGTAGCTTTAGAGAAGGATATATCGTTGAATTTCCCAGTAAGACTTTGTGTTCTTTTCTGATTTGTTCAATTAATCCGTAGCCATGATTGGGTTTTACTGCAAGGGTTTCTAACAGTATGTGATCTATGTTTGTCATTAGGAAGTTGTAGGCAAATCTATATTCTTTGTTGTTTCCCATGTTTATTCCCTCTACATATCTTATGTCTTACGACACAAATAAACATTGTGGTTTCAGGCAAAACAACGTCATTTTGATTCCTCAAGCAACTGGCTAATTGCTTTGAATGCTGATGTTCTCTTAACATACGGTTCATTCCCATATTTTTCCCGAAGTTCTTCAAGTTGTTTTGTTGGGATGCACACATAGTCAGCAAGCAAGCCCAAAACATCTTTGAGTAACACGACCTTTGCTTCAGGATGCACTTGTTTGGCTAAATACGGATTCTTTTCTATTTGTTGTTTCAGCGAAGTCATTATTTTTTAGTCTCCCTCTTACATTCCATTAAGGAACTACACATAGCAGGTTGTCTCACCGTAAACAAAGCGTTTTTACAGCCTTTGCAATCCACTTCTTGCGAAGTCAAACCCATCACTCCCTCATCTTCTTCAATTCCTTCCCAAATTCTATGGTGTAAATTACCACAAACACAAGGGTTGACAGAACAACTCCACAAATGATAATTTCTACAACACTCATTTCTGATTCTCCCAAAATTTATCCTCTCTAATATCTGAACATTTACCGTTATTCCATCCACTACATTTTTCTCTAATACATTCCTCAATGACACATCCCTCTACACACAACAGTTTTTGCGAAGTCAAACCCATCACTCCCTCTTACCGTCAATCCATGTGCCACACTCAGAAGGCTTGCGTGGTTTTTTTAGAACCCAAAACATAACAGTTTCTTGAGGAGAATCCTTACTTGTAAGTATCATTTCCGTATGATGTGAGCCTTTAATTACTGTTCTCAAACCCTCACCTTCTCCTTTTTTGTTCAAACCAAAAATCTAAGAGTCTACAGTATCCACATCTTTCTCGTTCCTTACGAGTTTCTTCCCACAATTTCAAAACTTTCATGTTTTCATCAAACCCTCTATTTTTTATTCTTCCTTATGAAAACCTTACCATCCACAAGCACAAACTCAATCCGGCACAGTTCACCACGTTTAATGTTTAGGTGCGGTCTTGCTTCTGGGATTATGTAGGTTTGACAGTTCTTGCTTATGGCTGATGTTCCAAGAGAAGTTTCATGTAGTTCCTTCTCCAAAGCAAAAAGGCATTCATCAATCTTAACTGCAACTTCGTGAGGAAACTTACCGTCTTTCTGACCCATACTTCCTTCAAGCCACAGTTTCCTTAATTTTTCGACTGTGTAGCTCACTTCTTTTTTATCTCCTTAATTTTGGCGGAGCCTCTCTCGGATGAACACCATACAACTCACAGAACGCTACGGTAGCCCAAAAACTGTGACGCTTTTTGGTTTTTCTCATTTTGTTTGCCTCTCCTTCTCACCACATTCTGCGCAAAGCTGTTTCTCAGAACTTTCAGAAGTGCATAACTTCAGTTTATCCGAGTATTTACACCTTAGCTTATTAGCTTGAGGCGTGAAAGCATCCTCTACTCCGTTACTTCTCAGGGCTATTGGGCTTCCACAACCCTTGCATCTTATGAGCTTCATCATTTTGTTTTCCTCATTCTTTATTGGTTTCTACGATTGCTCCTAACCAGTTTTTCTCGTTTTTGAGAAAGACGTTTTTGACTCCGTTGTGTTCTATACAGTAGAGGTTTTGGGTTTTGCCGAATTTTTTTAGTTTGTGTTCCCATAGTTTCATTTTGTTTTCCTCAAATAATACTACGCAGAACTACTATAAATACTTTTGTTTATGTTATGTTTTAGGGGTCAGTTTCCTCTTCTCGCCATGAAACCTCAATAAAACTCGTGCAAGCCCAACATAAACCACGCTTCTTAGCTACTTGCTGGCCGATCTGAGTATCAAGTTTCTTATTCATCATTCTGATCCGTTGTGTAACGTTCCATGGTGTTATGTCACATTCTGCTGCAATCTGTTTCGGAAGAATACCGGATAAAGGAGCATCTCTAAGAAAGTTTAAGATTTCTACGTCAACCTCATCCTTACAAGCAACATCTCTGATGAAGTCTCGGTCAAAGAAAAGCTGGTTCTCCAAGCCTACAGTGATATATCTTAATGTCTTTCTTAGGAGTCTAACTTCACGTTTTATTCCTTTCAGGATTTCTATAAGATACTTGTAGCTGCCTATTTTCATGTGAATTTCACGAGGTTTCATGGTCTTTCTTTCTGGTGTCATTAAAACATGCAAACTCCTTGATAGTTTAATACATTGGGAATGACACTATTATATACTCCGTAAGGTATACTATTTTGTTGAAAATGATGAGGTTTGTAAAGCGTCTTGCGTTGAGCTTCTTTAGCAAAATAAGGGTTAAAAATTGCTTCTTGAAACAATGTTAAAATCTCCTTTTATCACCTATTTTCATATTGATTGTCTGCTAAAAAAGCATTCATTTTAAATATGCTAACCAAAGCTTTTCGCGGACAAACCTAAAAACGTCGGCTTCTTTATTGAAGCGATTTTCTCTGAGTTTATCTTCAATCTCTACAAGGACTTTCAACATAGCGTTTTTTCCTTCTATACTTCTCTCTTTACTAACAAGTTTGAATGGTGGTGTTGGCAAAATGATAGGCTTCAGTTTCTTTCTCTTCTCATGTAGATATCTAAAACCTATATGGCTAACTTCAACAACATTTACTCTATTAAAAATCCTTTCTGTACCACTCGGTAGGGTAAGCCATAAAACGCGTTTATATCGTGAGGTAACCTTATCCTTCTTTAAAGCTTGGTATTTGTTTAATTTCGTTCTAATATCGATAGCTTCAACTTCATGCACTGCATGTTCTGTGATGATGTCGGGGATTATATTACTGATAGAGATCAGCTTGTGATGGCTATCTACACCTTCGACAAGAGCACTAATCATGTGCAACGACATATCGTGAAATGTAAACCGTTTTTTTCGAGAAGTGTTTTTCATAGTGTTCAACAACCAGTTTTTATGATAGTTCACAGTAAAATTCTATGTTAAAACTTTCTTTATCAACGTGTGCCCTCTTCATCAGTATAAGGAATCCCCTCAAATTCTCCAACAACCCCAAAATCTAAATGGTGTTTTCTTGAGTGACATAAGCGACAGAGAATGTCTAAGTTTTCAAGTGAATTGTTAAAGGGATTACGGTCTCTATGATGTATCTGAATTGTGTCTGTAGACTCACATTCTTGACAGATGGTTAAGTTTCTACAAGCTTCTTTCAATAATTTCCTTGCTTTCTCTGTTGTAGGGTGAAAATGTTTCTTACGTTGTAGCTCAGTTCTACCCCGAACTATACGCCATTTTTTTGCTAATTCTTCCCAACTATACCCTTCAAACCAATTATGATACATTTTAATAATTCCTCTTGGCTCGTTTTGGTCTAAGTTGAACAGGATGTCCTAATACTCGCATATAACCCTCAACGGTTCGTGCTTTTAGCCCTGTCTTCTTCATAAACGCAATAGCCACACGAGTTGGTTGCCGTGGATAACGTTTAAGGTTAATCTCTAATATTTCAAGACGTTTCCTTCTTCCCTCAACAGTAGGTGTTACAAAATTAGTTTCTTCCTCAAGAAGTTTATCAATTAACGAGTGAGGTTTCACATCAAGGTTGTCAAGTCGTAGTTGAGGGTTACCTTTCTCATGTTGCACAACATATTTAGTGATCCAGCGTCTAACTTTTTTGCTCATGGTTTCACCTTCACGTTGACAAATTTCTTTGAATGTTTTTCTAAGCCAAAAGTCTATATCAACTATAATGAATATGCGTTTTGTCAATAGTTTAACCTCATGTATATACATATGTAATGGTTATACTATATATAGGATTTCAGGTCTTCTTCTTCTTTCTCTCTCCTACGTCTAACATTAAACTCAACAAAAATCTATCCAACTCCAAAATAATCTAACACCCTATATGGTATAGTCTATACACCTCTAACATTCATTCGTAAAGAAAGAAAAGTTCCAGTAGAAATCAAGATCATACCTCTGGGTCTATTTTGAAATTGACAAGTTGATTGTGCTTTCTCGCTTTCTTTCTGAAGTCTTTGATTTCTTTAGAGGTCCAGAACATAGGAATAATATTAGGTGACACTTGACCATCAAAATAACAGTCACAGACTTTAACATTCCACACTTTACATAAGTCTAATTTCTTTAAGTTCTCTTGATATGGGATTCTCCAGTTGCAGATCATAAACACCATTAAATCATTAGGTTTGTATCCTGCCTTCAGAAGTTTGTCTATTGCCTTCTTAATTTTTCTTTGATTCTTATAGAAGTAATCCCAAGCAAGCCTAATCCTTTTGAACCTATTTTGTTTTAATGCATCCGCTATTTCTTGTGTCAAAAACCGATAGTCAATACCACATATTAGCTCATAGTAAACTACCTTTCCACCGACACGTTTTGAACCTAATTCTCGGATAATCTCTAATGCTTCTTTCTTACAGAGAAGGTTCATATCCATAATCTTAACATCATTACGAACAATGTCTGGAATCCTAAAAACCTTGATTTCCGTAGGTTCATGACAGTAAGGGCAATCGTGAGGACAACCTTCCGTTATTCTGGTCCATTGTTCTGCATCGTTGAATTTATTGTAAGGTCCATAACTATACGGTTTTCTAAGTGTCACATCTTTCTGTCCGATTCGTTGTTGAACACTTGAAATCAAGGTGTTGGTTCTCCACATTCAGGGCATTTCTTGAGAGTATCAGAATTGTAGAATTTACCGCATTTAAGGCAGGTGCATATTGTCATAATCATTCACTTTTCTTGAGGACATTTTAGACCCCACGGTTGAAAATTCACTATCCGTATGTTGCATGCGCCGATGTGAGGTTCTTCTTTTACGCAGCCTTGGCAGTTGTATCGTCTTTTTTCCTTCTTCTTTTTCCTCGGCATCTCAAGTCTCTCCTATTGACAGCGTTGTTTGAATGGATTTCTCAGCAATGTAACTAACTTTCTTATCAGCTTTCTGTGCTGGCATGATTGTTTCAGTTAGCTTTATGACATCGATAATTTTGAGACAGTGAGGACATTCAACTGTGCATTCATGCTTTCTTTTTAGAGGCATACACACTCACCTCCTAAAGAAATGTTTACATTGATAAGCCCAATGTTGAACAACAAATCTGTGAAGCCATTTATTTTTTCTACAATAATAATAGCCTTTTTGGTGAAGAAATGGTTTATACCAGATTTTTTCTCCTCCTACTTTGCGAGCTAATTCTTCATAATCCTTAGCCTTCATAAGAAAGAAGCATTTTCCACAGCGTGTTTTTGTTACCTTGATGACTCTAATTTTTCCTTGACAGCATGGGCATATAACATATCCTTGAGCACCTGTAAGCCATCGCATAAATCTTCTAAATTTTATAGTTATAATTATTCCTCCTCTTCACCGTTTCCAAACACTTTAACATCACATTCTTTATGACGTAGAATTGAACGACACCTAAATCCCAGACGCGACCTTACAAGATCCCCCTCTTTGATTTCTTTAGCACAAGTTTTACAGAGCAACTCATCTAAATGACTTTGATAATACCGGTTATGGCTTTTGATTCGATTCTGACATCGTTTACGGTGATTCAACAATCTGAGTTTAATGTTAGCCGTCATAACATATTCGCTAAACGTCATTCTGGTTCACCTGTGTATGTGCTGAGATCTCCTCTCTTTTTCAACTTCAAAATAGTCATTGCAGCCTCTAAGCCAGGCACAAACCATTTCACCCCAAGCTTGCTTTCAAAATTAAGAAAGCGTATGGACTGTCCTTTATCTGCTCTAACGTTCTCTCCATGATTGTTTGAGAGTATTATTTGAGGGCTGAAGACGTAGAAATCGTTAGGCCAAAAAATTACTAATGGCTTTAACTCTCTTTTTGCTCGCTTGACAAATCGCGTCTGCGTACTCACTATCTCATAGATTCCCTGTTTCATTGGTGGCGTGCTACGTGCTACACAGTAGAAGTGGATTCCATCTCTGCTTATGGCCTCAAACCCAAATATCCTGCCTGATGAGTCGATGACATCTCTTTTAATTATGCAGCCTTTCTCTTTCACCAGCTTTTGCTTTGCGAGTTTTAGAGCCTGCACCCCACGAGCTAAATTATCCCCGGTATCAACTAAGAGGTTCATCGTGCTGACTGTCTCCTTGCTGGAACTCGGTTAAGGAATTTCGTGTTTTTTCCATAGCTATAAATCATGTCCCCAAGTTGCAACTTATTCTCACTTTTGCGTATCGCATGGCATAACTCTGAAATGAGTGCTCGGTCTTTCTCCTCATGTTTCTCAATTATCTCTTTTACATCGCTGAAAGTCCATGCCCAGCCACTCTTACCTGCGAGTTCTCCGCCTTTCTTTTTCCACGGCAAACTTTCAATGTCTGCGATGTCAAAACGTGGCACTTCACTAAGTGATTCTCTAACATTATCCTCTTTTGTTATGAATGGCGCAACTTTACTCTTACCTGTATGTGGCTCAAGCCACTTGTCAATTACCTTTTCCATTTCCACTTTTTGAGCCTCAACCTCAGCCAAGTTCTCTGCTCCCATATTGCATGATAGTTGATAATGAACTGTGCGCCAAGTGTGTTTATCAACTTCACTGCTGACTTTCTTTCCAACCGTTATCTCAACTTGTATCGGCATCAAGATTTCACCTCCTCATTTCCTTTCTAAACCACTTCTCACGGAATGATGCAGTAATGTTTATTGAATGACGTATGAATAATGTTACGAAGTTTTGTCCACCACTTAAACCTGATTTTAAGTCTTGATTTGCCTTTTTTGTTGCAATTTCCTCAATTTGATAAAATTCTTTTTTAGCCTCCTCAACTAAGTCTAAGAAATCATCAATGTTCGGTATGGTACTCATTGCTCGTA
>SOKM01000107.1 GCA_004375785.1 Candidatus Cloacimonadota bacterium
AGCGAAACAGTGATATGCTTCTTGACTCTGCAAGAATAATAGTATCTTCCACGAACCCTGTCAAGTTAATCACGGCACAAATCCAATATTGTAGGCTTGTGGAGAAGATGCACAGGCAAAATGCGAGGGTGAAATGATGGCTAAAGCTGACTATCTACCAAAGAACCTGACATGGCTCAATGCCTATTGTCCTATTTGCAGTAAAGAATATTGGTATTTCTCAGGCGAAAAACCCAAGACTTGTGGTCGGCTTAATTGTCTTTACCAGATAGCAGTAGCAAAGCAATCAAAAAAGGAGAAATTATGATGGAAGCAATAAAACTAGCATTTGATGCTACCGTAATCACTATGATTTTTATAGGCATCCTGGCTATGCTCATCAATCTAATTCCGTCAAAAAAGTTCTGTGTGATCTGTGGTGATCCATCTATAAGTGATTTCTGCTGTGAGGGTTGTGAGAATCTTCACTATGATGAGGAAGAATTAAGCCGGGAAGATGACGAGGAGGATAAATGACATTACTAAAAACCGCAAAGCCAGAAATGGCGTATCTCAAGATGGGGATTTACGGCGAGGCTGGAAGTGGCAAGAGTTTTACGGCTTCACAGATTGCCATAGGTCTCCATAAGTACATCAAGTCCAAAAAGGCAATCGCTTTCTTGGATACCGAAACAGGGAGTGATTTTGTCCGGCCTATTTTCAAGAATGAGAAGATCGAATTTATCACGGCAAAAACAAGAGCATTCAAGGATGTCCTCACCGTAATAGATGAGGCTGAGAAGAATTGCTCAATCCTGATCATCGATTCGATTACCCACATTTGGAATGAGATGACAGATTCTTATTGCAAAATGCACAAAATTGCTCGAATTACATTAAATCATTGGCAGCCAATCAAGAGGGTCTGGAAAGACTACACGGACAGGTTCATCAACTCTGCACTGCACATCATCATGGCCGGACGCTCTGCAGACAAGTGGGATTACGTTGAAGACGATGAGGGGGTCAAGGAACTCCAGAAGGTGGGTACTAAGATGCGCGGAGAAACGCAAATCGGTTATGAGCCGAGCCTGTTGATCGAGATGGAACAGTTCCGAAAGTCCGCAAGAGTAGGTGGTGGTTGGATAAACAGAGCCTGGGTCGTTAAGGACAGGTGGAATCTCCTGAATCATAAGAGCTTTGACTTTAAGCATTTTGATGGCCTTAAATACAAGGAAGATTCATTCAAGGCGTTTTTGCCACACATTGAGATGCTTAATCTTGGTGGAAAACACAAGGCTATTGATATGGATAGGACCTCAGATGATATGTTTGAGAAGAATACTGATGGTGCTGCTGTATTCAGGAAGATTAAGATCCTGACAGAGAAAGTCCAGAATGCGCTTTACCGGGCTTTCCCTAGTCCAAACAAAAAAGAGGATAAGATCGGAAGGCTTGACCTGCTCAAAAAGGCATTCGACACGGATTCTTGGACTGATGTCTGTTCTTTGAGGCATGAGGATCTTGAGGTCGGATTGGCAATAATCGAAAGCGAAATAAAAAAAGAGGCAAAATGAGCGAAGTATATACCTGTATCTGCGGGGGCCAAATTTGGAAGATTTATGGGGTCAAAATAGAATGCGATAAATGCGGAAAGGAATACGAACTGATGTGGGAAGTCGGCATAGATGGCCAGATGGAGACCCCCAAAGAATTCAATGAAAGGATAAAAAAGGAGGCAAAATGATTGAATTAAAAGTGATTATTTTCTTTTTAGGCTCGACAGTTATTATACTTGCCTATCTTCTTTATCGGGAGATAGGATATTCCAAAACATTAATGGACATAAAAGAACTCTTGGCTGATGAGCTAGAAAAATTTTTATTCAAGGAGGCAAAATAATGGAATTACCACCGTATGAACCGCAACAGGTTCCAGAGGGTCATTATCGATTCAAGGTAATGGCAGAACCGGAAAAGACGAAAAGGACAAGCTCTGGGGGGAATGATTTCGTATCTATTAAATTCTCATTCAAATTGATGGATGAACTTGGGAATATTCGGTATCACAAGGAATCTCTTGTTCCCTGGAATCCATGCTACAGAGATTTGCTTTTAGCTTTTGGGGCTAAACCTGACAAAAAAGGCAATGTCCATCTAGGTGACGAGGTTAGTGTTGTAGGCAAGGAGTTTGATGCTGAGATTATTCATGAACCAGATAAAGATGATCCAAAGAAGAGTTGGAGTAGGATTGCCAACATCAAACTTGATGATGATGTTCCCCCTCCGAAAGAAGATGATGAGGTTCCATTTTAGGAGGATAACATGAATGATTTTTGGATAGGATTTATTGTTGGAGGATTTATTTGTGGCTTTATTGGTTTCTTGGGAGCTGCAATCTTAGCCGCATCTGGGAGAGCTTCAAGGGTAGAGGAGAAGATAGAGAATGATCTGGAATTTGAGATAGCCATACAGGGTAAGCCGGAAGATGATTAAGCGTATTATCTGCTTCTTCTTCCGGCACAAGCCTTTCATCATCTGCCAAGATGGATGGTACGAGAGGCATTGTCGGAGGTGTCGGAAATTATTAGCAACGGAGGAGGATTGAATGTTTTGTATGGGTTGTCAGAAAGATTTATCACAATGTACTTGTCCTGACTTAGAAGAGAGACTTGATAATACAGTTTTAAAGGGAAGCTTCGCTTATAGACGATGCAAGAAATGCAAGAAGCATTATGCTCGATGTAAATGTAAAAATCCAGAATGGGAAATAAGAGATCAACCAAAAGATACGGGAAACTAGCGTGTTGCATAAGGTCATTATGTCAACCAGGAGGTAAAATGGGCGTAACTAAGGGTAAATGGATGATTATTGATTGCGACCTTCAAATTGTTTGGAATTGTATTCTATCCGAAGAACATCCTGCTAGTTGGTCGGGAAAAAGGTCATGGACAGCATCAATGATAAAAAGCTTCAAAGAAGAAGGATGGTTGATTTACAAAAGAGATTTTTGTATTTGCCCGAATTGTGCAGAAGCAATTACTAAAGCACCTCGTCACAAAGAGGTGAAACTACCTTTTTAAATCTGTGTCGCATAAGAAGGATATGTCAACTAGGAGGTGAGGATGAGAAAATTTTGGATGTGGTTATTTTGGCGTAGGGATTTTCGTTTAGGTAGATTAGCTCCATTTGTCTTGGGGTGGGCATTGGGGAGTAAACCAAGGAGGGTTAAATGAATAAAGATGAAATGAAAAACTGGATTGACAATGCTAGTTATGAACAACTACTTTCACGCTGGCGACTTGCTCCAATTGGCGACCTTATGTTTCAAGGAGAAATTGGAGATTATTATGGTGAAGTTATGAAGAAAAAGAGAGGAGAAGTAGGAAACGAAGAGCATGTCAGAGCCAGTAAAAGTATCGGATGGAAGTAGTGTCCCATAAGGTCATTATGTCAACTAGAAGCAAACAAAGAAGATTAAGAAATTTATTAAAATTAAATCCACATTGTTTTTGGTGTGATTGTCCAGTAATTTTAGGAACTCGTAATCGTTATAGGAAAGACCATAATCCAAATCCACCAAACATGGCAACGCTTGACCATGTTGTCAGTCGCAATAATAAAAATTGGAAGAAAGGAATGAGGAATCGTATCGTGTTAAGTTGTACTGAATGTAATAACAAAAGACAAGCAGAAGAAACAAAAATGTTGCCAATCGAAGAACTTTGGCATCGAAGTGGTAGTTATCCATATAGAGACAGGAGGAATGATGAAGAATCATAAGTGCAAACAACTACAGGAAGTCGGGCAACATCCCAATGGAACAAATATTGATATTGTGATTTCTATTGGGGATGACAATACGTGTAAATTATCGTTTTTTTCTTTTAAAGAGAAGCCTTTTGCATTGGAGGTAGTAATCGAATATTGTCCATTCTGCGGAAGGAAAATCAGTGTCGCATAAGGTCATTGTGTCAACTAACGGAGGTAAGGATGACAGATGAAGAAAAGCGAGTATTAGATTGTGTAAAAAAATGGCTACAGATAAAAGCAACTGAGATAGAAAAACGAGGTGAAGACCCTTATAAATATAGTTTGTATCAGCTAATTCCAGACATAGACCATTCATGGCTTCTTGAGAGATTGTTAAAGGGAGAAGAACCAATGCCTCCAGCACCACCTAATAAACGTGTCGCATAAGGATATTATGTCTACTAGGAGGAATGAATGAAAATTACACATATCACAAACTTCGAGACCTGGAAAATGATGGGCGAACACTACGGTTTCGATCCCTACGAACAGGTTGACCATAGCATAGATACTGGGGGAGGCAATAGTATGGACTGGGAATATACTGGTGATATCCCGGACAAGGAGGACTAAATGAGCAAGTTAAAGGAAGAAGAGCTTTTGGATTGGCTCGATGATTTTAAATATGCGTGGAGTTATTATCCAAAAGCTAGCTTATATAAAAAGGGATTAGTGGATCAAGCCTACCAGCAAATAAGAGAGATGATCCAGAAGCAACCAAAGAAGGGGAAACCTTTAATGGGAATAGAGGGAGAAATGTTTAACAAGGCACATAAGAATCAGCCAGAAATCACCGAGGAGTGGATCGAGGAGAAGGCGAATGAGCTATGGTTATTAGGTACAAGAGGATTGGACAATGATAAATTAAAAGACTTCATCCGTTCACTCGCTGAGGCGATAAAATGACCGACCTGGTCCCCTTAACCATACCCCTCCTTTTCCCCCTAAAACTTGGTGGGGGCCGGGTCTTTCTATTTGACTTTGAGGGATGAGTATTGTATATTAAAGGGGATGGTACGCTGGAATAATGAAAATAAACAATAAGGGCCCTCGTGGTACGTCTCACCTTCCTTCCTACCTGGAAGATTCCGGTGTACCAAAGACGGAAGCGAGGGCTTTTTTCTATTAAGGATGGATGATGAAATTTAGTAAAGAATATTCCAAATTAACTAAAAAGAGATTTACAACTATAAGAAAGAATACAAGAAGATATAAACCGGAAAGCATTTACGATATAATTACTCCAAAGCAAAAGTTTAGGGCAAGGATAATAAGTAGAGAATACATCACAAAAAAAGATATTACGGATTTTATAGCTCTATATGATGCTGATTGTTTTTATAAACGAGAATTAATTGAATTGCTTGAGAAATGGTATGGGGAACATTTTGATGATTTTGTACTCATTACTTTAGAAAGGATAGATGAATGATGATAAAAAGAAAGGTTGATAAGTTTTGGTTTCCCTGGTGGCCCGAGAAGTGGCTTTGGGGAACGATCAGAATAGAATGTACACCAGCAGAGCGAGGAATCTGGGTCGACTTACTTTCGCTTGCATCTAAGGATGATGGTCATATTCGAGCAAACGAGGAGACACCATATCCATTACGCCAACTTGCCGGAATGCTAATACTCACAGAAGAAGAATTGAATGATGCTATTAATAAATTTATAAAATTAGGAAAATTAACTAAGACAAAAACAACAACATTATATGTTACTAAATGGGAGAAATATCAATTCAGCGAGAGGCACAAAAGACGAGTAGAAGGAGAAATGTCCGATAAAAAGGACATAGAGTCCAAAAAAGGGACACCTATATTAAATAATAATACATTAAATAATAATAAATTAGAAAATAACATAGAGCTCAGAAAACAAATAATAGACTTATTCAATGAAACAACAAATCAAAAACGATCTTATACTTGTGATGGAACGAATAAATTAATTAATGGTAGATTAAGTGAAGGAAGAACCATAGATGATTTTAAGCATGTTATAGATACGAAATACACTCAATGGAGAAATGACGAAAAGATGAGTCAATTTATAAGACCATCAACTCTATTTAGACCAGAGAATTTTGAGAATTACTTAAATGAACCTTATGAAGACCCCAGAAAAAAGATATTAAAAGTAGGAGTCTCCACCCACGCTTCATCAAAGAAAGAAGATGATTATTCTAAAGCCAGGGCAATAAAAATGAAAGAGCTGGAAGCAAAATACAAGCCTCAAATTGATAAGGCGATGAAAACGAAAAACTCAGATTGGATGGATGAGATTGACAATAAGATTAAGGAAGGAATGGCAGAGTTTTCTCGTAATTACCAAAGTGAGGAGGGAAAATGATTGATCCAAAACTTCTTGAAGCCCTTAAAAATTCAGGAGTTACTTGTAAAGAAATGATTGAAATAATCAAAAAAGCTTGGCAAGCATTACCAACTGCAAAACAATTAGCAAATAATTTTTATAATAATTTGAAATATTGGAGGGGAAATGACTGAATTTACCAAAGAAGAAATAAGCCTGTGTAAACAGATAGCGGAGAAGCATAGGAGAGAGATTAAAAAGAGGCAATATTATTATAATGCTTTTTTAAAAAGAATTCAGTGGAGTGGTGAAGATGGGCAATCTCAAGCATCGTGGGCAATCCCCCTCTGGACTATATCCGACTGCTTGGAGTTTTTGAAAAAGAAATGCCGAGACCATGTACTTTTAATCCATGATGAGGGAGATGAAAAAGAGTGGTGGTTATGGATGGACGAATACAAGGAAACTCAACAAGTGGGAAGTGGTAAAACTCCACTTGAAGCCTGCCTGAAAGCGGTAATTGAGGTTTTGAAAAATGCAAAAATCTAAAATCGAATGGACTGATTATACTTGGAATCCAATCAAGGGACTTTGCCCACATGATTGTTGGTATTGCTATGCTAGGAAGGTCTATGAAAGGTTCGGTTGGAATACTGAAATGCGATTTGAGTTACATGACCCCAAAGCTATAGACAAGCTTCATAGACAGAATATCCCTGATGGCTCAAAAGTTTTTGTCTGCTCTACTTTTGAGTTATTCCATCCTGAAGTTCCTAAAACATGGAGGAAAGATATATTTGACACGATAAAGCTTAATCCAAAAATCACCTTCCAAATCCTAACCAAACTCCCTCAGCACATAGACCGCCCCATGCCTGATAATGTGTGGTTGGGGGTATCTGTTACTCAGGGAAGCGATGAGGGTTGGAGTAGAATATATGATTTAAGCCGAGCAAAGGCAAAGCTTAAATTCATCTCATTTGAACCACTGTTGGGATTATTGAATCAATCATTGATTTCTAATGCAGTTGATTTTGATTGGTTTATATTCGGAAGATTGACAGGACATGGCAAAGAACATGACCCCGACAAGAGATGGATAGAACCAGCCGTAGATTATTTTAGAGGATATAAGAAACCAGTTTTCCTCAAAAACAACCTCAAGGAGATTTGGGGAGAACCTCTTATACAAGAATTTCCAAGGGAGGAATAAATGGGACGGCATCTTTCTAAGGAAGACTATGCAAAACGTGCCAAGAGGATAGTCGAATTGCGAGAGAAGGAAGGATTACAATTCGCAGATATAGCGAGGAGGATGGGCATCCTGCAGGGAGTCGTAGAGTATT
>SOKM01000180.1 GCA_004375785.1 Candidatus Cloacimonadota bacterium
TGGAAGATAAGAAATGGAATTTTGAGGGTTTTTGTTCTTTGTATTTCTATCAGAAAACCATCTCTCGATTTTTTTAGTTTGTCCTTATCCGGACTTCCGAGATTGATAAGGTATGATGTATGAACAGAGACCTTCTTTATTTTTTCTGTTTCACAATTTTTTTTAAAAAGTGGGATATCCTTGTTATTTAAAGGAGCAGATTTCCACATCCTCTGGTTCTTACTGAATATCTGCATTGTATTACATCCAAGGGCCCTTGCTCTTTGAGGTGCCAAATAGATTCCACCAGATATTGATATATGCGCTCCAAGATATGGCATGTTTACTCCTTTTTTACGAGGCCAAGTCCAACAGATAAGAAAACATAATTCTATTTATAAGAAAAATTCTCTGTTGTGTCAAGAAAAATTTGCCACGAAGACACAAAGACACAAAGATTTATTTTTATTCGGTAGCCGTAAGGTCTGCCCTGAACCGTATGGTTCAGTACTCACTTGACTTATGTCTACCTGCCGAAGCGCTCCGTCGCTAAAGCTTTGAAGCGTCGGCGACTTCAGCGTAGACAGGCAAAGCAATCTCATTTTTGCATTTCGATTTGTTGTTTCACTTTGCAAAAATCAATAAAATGTGAGATTTTTGTTGCAATGTTTATCTAAAAATGTTATAGTAAATTTTGATTATATTAAAGAGAACGATTAAAGTGTGTTTATAGTTGGGAAAAATATTATGAAAGAAAAGGAGGTTTTATGAAAAGATGGGTTTTTCTAATAATCGTTCTTCTTCTGGTGTCCTGCCAGGGGAAAAAGACAAGCACTGCTCTGTTTGAAGAAGGGCAAAAACTCTTTGCGCAGCAGAAGTATGATGAAGCAATAGCAAAATACGAAGAAGCCATTAAACTTTTACCCAACTCTGCTGTTGGTTACAACTTATTAGGTATGGCTTACAGGTTTAAGTATAATGCAGAAAGAGATCCATCATCAAGGGAAAAGGAAATTGACGCATTTAAGAAATCGATAGAGTGTGATGACACATACTGGGTTGCGTATGTAAATCTTGGAGCAACATACTATTACATCGGAAAGAAAAAGGAAGCTGCTCCTCTATTTGAAAAGGCATTAAAACTATACCCTGAAAATCCGGAGAAGGAGGAATTAGAGAAGATGATTAAAGAAGGTAGGGCAGAGGAACAGGATAATAAGTGAAGTATTTCAAAACAGTGATTCTTTTCTTACTCTGCTCCTCCTTATATGCCACACCTGTTCGCATTATTGGAATGGGTTCTCTTGATCTCATCATTGAAGATGAATCAAACAGGATTAACCTCTTTGATTATGGAAAGAATGTTGCAGGTCTCTATGGTGACGAAAATGGTTCATCCATAGAGACTTACATCACCTACGGGAACATTAAAAGCTCAGATTCAAGCGGGACAAGAGACCCAGAAATAAGTTACTGGGGTGTTCCTTTACCTGCTGATATTTTTGAGCCACCCCAGGATATTAAAATTAAGGTCAATTTTCTATCTTCTTCTATGCTTGGCATTCCTGTAGGGGCTAATGTAACATACAGGATGGAAGGTGGGTTCGCGTTCAATTGTAGTGGTGCATTTTCATCAACAAGGGCAAAGAATGATAGTTCCAGCAGAGAAGATAATGTTTCTCTGCCTATTGGGAGAGTTATCGTCTCAAGAAATTTTGGAATGTATGCCGCAGGGATATCTGGAAGCCATTCAAAAATTAGATTAACGAATAATCGTAATGATAACGAAACCTATGGTATACTAAAAGGTCTGGATGCCAGTGTAGCGGCACATCTATCACCAATGTCCGAAATTGGCATTAGGGGAGGATTTGCAATTCCAGAAGGTGGAAGGAAATACTGGGGTGAAGAAAATTCTTTTAAGGGTAAAGCATTGTCGGTTGGTGTTCAGGCTATTAATAGGGTTCCGGGATTGTACAAATTTGGGACGAGAATCAATTTTCTCAATGCCAATCTTGACGGAAGAGTAACCCCAGGTGTCATTTCTGGTTATACAGGGGAGATGAGTGGAACGGATTTTGATTTCGGTTCACGACTATTGATTGCTTCTTTTTTATTTCCAATAAAATTAGGTGCAAATCTTGATTATAGAAAGCTACATCCTGTTTATAAAGATGATGAGGGTACAACCCAATTTGATAACTCCTTAACTATGATTAATACGGGTTTAGGTGTTAGTTATGCAATGCCTCTCCTTACACCAGGGCTCCAATATAACCTTTACAATGCTGCATCCACCGATAATTTAGATGATGAAAAAACAAATTCGAGTTTTTGGGATATAAGGTTCGGAGGAGAATTTAATCTTACCCCTATTACTTTAAGGGCGGGTTTTATAATTGCAAAAGATGACCCCAATAAGGATAGAGAAGATGATGAATATGAAAGTAGAAGCATTACACTTGGAGCAGGATTGCAACTCCCCTTGCAGCCATTCAAGTTTGAAGTCGCATACATCAATAAGGAAACGAAACCTACAGATAATCCAACAGAGCAAAAAGAGGTCAACAACTCAATTTACACCGCTTTTAAAATGAAATTCTGAGGTTAAACAAAGGGGTCAGGTCTTCACATTTGACATAAAATAAAAAAATAGAGGATATATATTATGGCAAGACCATTAAGATTATGCTTTGAAAATGCAGTTTATCACATAACCGCACGAGGTAACAGAAGGGAAAACATATTTTATTCAGACAGGGATAGATATGTATTTCTCGATAAGATGAATGAGACATTTGTAAAATATTCATTTATTTGCTATGCCCATTGTCTTATAGAAAACCATTATCACCTTGTCTTAAAAACTCCAAATGCCAACATATCTGAAGGGATGCACTATCTTAACACTTCTTATGCCAATTGGTTCAAAGCAAAGCACAATATTGTCGGAGTAGTCTTTCAGGGCAGGTACAAATCGCCCATCGTTGATGAAGACAATTATGCTTTGGTAGCGACAGTATATGTTCATGTAAACCCGATAAGGGCTGGAGTAGTTAAGAATCTCGAAGATTACAAATGGAGCAGTTTCTTAGACTATATTGGAAAAAGAAAGCCTATCGTAGAAAGGCTCGATACCTCATTTATATTGAACAAATTTGGTAAGGATTTAAGAATAGCGCAAGAGAACTATAGAAATTATGTCCTAGAAAATATCGGTATGAAAAACCCTTTTGAGAATCTTTATAAGGGAATTGCTCTTGGCGATAAAGTCTTTATAGAAAATGTAGAAAAGAGAATAAGATCGATAGGTCAGAAAAGAGAAATTGGTGAGACCAGATTTAAAGAATCGTATGGAGCAGAGGAAATAATTAATAAGATTTCAGAAACATTTGAAATCAAAAAGGGAAAAATCTTCAGTAAACAAAAAGGTAACATCCTTCGTCAATTAGCACTTTACTTAATCAAGAAGAAATCTAATTTGTCTTTGAAAGAAGTAGGAGTGTTGTTTGATATGGATTACACTGCTGTTTCTCAGGCGTCTAGAAGATTTGAAAACAAGATTAAGAGTGATAAAAAGGTTTTAAATATGAAAAATAAAGTAATAGAAACATTGACAAAAAGCTAATGTCAAATGTGAAGACCTGACCCCTCTGAGATGATTAGGTTGACGGTTGATTGTATTATTGATATTGACGGTAAGGTTGTTCTGATAAAAAGGAAAAACCCTCCTTTTGGCTGGGCTCTGCCAGGTGGTTTTGTTGATGAAGGAGAAACCGTTGAGGATGCGGTGAGAAGGGAAGTGAGGGAAGAAACTAATCTCAGTCTTGAGAATCTGAAACAGTTTCATATCTATTCAGACCACAGAAGAGACCCTCGAGGTCACACAGTGTCAGTCGTTTTTACAGCAAATGGAATTGGTGAATTGAAGGCTCAGGATGATGCGAAGGAAATTGGTTTGTTCAGGGAGAATACCCTGCCAGATGAGATTGCATTTGACCATAAGAAAATCCTCGATGATTATTTTCAGAAGATTGAATGAGCGAAAAGTTAAAGCACGATGACCTTCTGTAAGATTGTTTCTTTGTTCAGAGTGATAAAATAAATTCCCCTTGGAAGTTTTGTTATTAGTATTCCCGAGGATTTGTGAATGTTCCATTCCCTTATTCTTCTTCCAGTTATGTCTATAATTTCAATTTTATTATTTTTAGCTTTTAGATTGGTAAATTTAATCTCAAGAAATTTCCTATTTAGCGTTGGACAGAAGATATTAAGGCAAGGGGTGGTATGTTCTCTCTCAAAGACAGATGCTGGAATGGTGATAGAATCTTCTAAAGAGAGATAGCTTTCTGTTCCTGCTTTTATCACGGCTGAGACTGTGTAAAAATATTTCTGTCCTTCAATAACTGTAGTATCAAAGTAGAAGGTGTCAATATAAGGAGTTGTATTCAGTTTCTGGTATGGACCTCCTGTACTATCGCTTCTGTAGACAAAATATCCATATATGTCAGGTTCCTGATTCTTATTCCATTCGGCTCGAACTACAGCTCTCGTTGTAGATAATGATAGTCCATTGGGACAAGCAGGGTGCATCCAACCTGTATTCCAGATGTCATGAAACCAGGAAAAGTAGGGGGCAAGGTATCCTTTATAAGGAATGCTCTCAAGTGTGAACAGGTTTACGTAAGCAGTGGTTCCAGAGGTAACCAGCAAACATATTTCTATATCTCCATCGCCGTCCGCATCTCCGACAGTTGCACCATTTACCATAAATGTGCCCTGGACATCGAAAGGTGCACCAGGTATTTGAGTCCCATCGTAGTTAAGAACATATATCTCTCCAGGAGTGGAGTTATTTGCAACAAGAAGTTCCATGTATCCATCATCATCAAAATCGAATACAACAGGCGTGCCTTCAAGGAATCCTGAAAAGTAAAATGGCCATCCCGGCTCCTCTGTTCCGGATGAAGAGAAAAGATGAAGCGGGCCATTCATATAGTGACTTGATGCATCACAAAGTTCAATAATTGAATCAAAATCAACATCTGCAGGGACAGGAGTGCCATAACTCTGACCTCCCCACAAGTCCTGCGGCCATCCCAGAAATGTTGTTGCATCATACTTCCAAATTCCAAGGTAATCGTTTGAGAGATTCCAGTCATAATATGTAATTGCAATTTCAAGATTTCCATCGTTATCGAGGTCAACAAGAGTTGGCTGTGAATAACTCATTCCTCCTGCCGGTGCAATGGTAAGTGGCCAGCCTGGTTCAAGGTTGCCATTTGCATCCCAGACAAATATGGAATAGTAGGAAGCAGCAACAATTTCAAAAATAGAATCATTGTCTATATCACCTACAGCGGGTGTTGCAACACACATATAATCAAGGGTGTCTGACCAGAGAAGTGTTCCGTTTTGTTTAAAGACATTGATCTTTCCTTTAGGATAATCTCTCTCTCCTAAAATTATCTCAAGTGTATCATCACCATCAAGGTCAAAGAGCACTGGTGATTTCAATCCGCTTGTCTCCCCAACATATGCAGGCCATCCAGGGTGGTTTGAGCCGTCAAAATTCCAGATATAGATTGTGTTTGTTCTATTTGTGATAACGATCTCTTTTTCTCCGTCAAGGTCAATATCACCAATTGCTGGTTTAGACTGTATCATTCCCAGACCTGATTTTTCCCATATAATATTTCCATCGATGTCCCAAAGTTTGAATTCACCACTTGTGCTTCCAGCCATAATTTCCATAATTCCGTCTCCATCGAGGTCTGTCATTGTTGCTCCACAGGATGCATAATTGGGATGTGAAGTCAAAGTTTTTGGCCACCCAGGCATTGAAGGAAGATAGGCTCTTTCTATTTGATTCTGAAAGCCACACCTTTCTTTTATTCCTCCACTCAATGCATCACCTGTTATGTAAGTGGAGGATGGCAGAAGAAATAAAAAAGCAATAAAGAGGTTCATAATATCTCCCTTTTTAGTTTTTCTACAGCAAGTACCTGCTCAATGAAGGGTTCTTCAGGTAGTGCACCCTCAAATGTAATCGTTTCATTAATAACAACCTTTGGCACGCCGTATACATTGTACTTTTGTGCGGTTGTGACGAATTCAGTTGCATCTATGACATCTGCATTAATTTTGTCACTAAGAAAAGCAAGTTTATGTGCGAACTGCACAGCAGAAGGACAGTATGGTCAGGTGTTTGTGACAAAAACTTGGATATGAACAGGTTTTGAGAGTGTTTTAATTCTCCCAATGCTTTTTTCAGTTAGACCGGTTTCTCCGGAAGACACCATAATGATAGCCTCAATCAGTGAGGTAAATTCATAACCAGTAGGTAAGCCAAAGAGACGGATACCGTAATCCTTTTCATTCATAACTACAATTGCAGGAATCTTATCTATTTTATATTTTTTCACCTCTTTCTTATCACCAGCAAAATTGAAGACGTTAAGTGAAATTTTATCCGAGAGTGATACAATCTCCTCAAGTAATTGATATGTTTGCTGGCAGAACTGACATTCAAACTCCTGTGTAAAAAAGATGAGTTTAACAGGGTTTTTCAGACTTTTCTCAAGTTTTTCTTTAACCCCTTTTTTCACATCCTCCGGCAGTACAGACATAATACCTCCTTTTTTGGTAGTGATTGCACAGAGATTAATATTTAAATTTGAAACGGACACCAAGATTATATCTTCCTTCTTCATTTCTTTTACCTATGATGTAACTTCCTTTCCATACCTTATACTCTATTTCAAATTCGTCCTTTGAACTTGCAAATATATCATGAGTGACCCCCAGATAAAGATTGTTTGAAATATATTTACCCACAGTGAGTTTTGCAGTTTTCTGTGATCCAAGTAGTTTGGTCTCCAGGTCGATGGCATCAACATAAAATGTTTTTTGAAATTCACGCAGCAGTGTCTGTCTTATCCAGTAACCTATTGCTTTTTCGGAAAGACGGTTAACATTTTCAAGGGATTTTATGCCTTCGAGTGATTTTACATTCAAGGTTAAGAGAAGAATGATATTTGCCTCGGTTAAGGATGGGTCAGAAGAAGTCAGGCTAAACTCTGGCTCCTGCATTGTTCCGTCAACATTCAGATAGACAATCGTTGTTGTATCCCTTTCTTTAGAGTCATTATCAGGTAAATATTTATATTGGATTCTTGTCATGGCACGAAGGTTTATTTCTGGATTCAATTGGGGAGAATTTGTAAATTTGAAGACTCCTCTTTCGATTGTAAATGTATGGTCAAGGTAGAAAAAGAATCCTCTTTTTGTTTCGAAAAAACCTGAGAGTTGAGGAACATTTCCAGTTCCTTTTGCAAAAATTTTACCTTCTAATTCTACATTTGCATCCTCGTTTGTTAACCAGATGTTTCCTTCTTCTGCTGATATTTCCAGATCGTAAGAAACGTTTCCTCCCCGGATATCCTCTTGCTGCTTT
>SOKM01000308.1 GCA_004375785.1 Candidatus Cloacimonadota bacterium
GTTCTTTTGTATCACCATATATGACGCCGCCTGAAGAGGAAAAGATAAATTTCTTAACCCTGAATTCACTGCAAAGTGAAAGAAGATTAATAGTACCCATTATGTTAGTTCTGGCGTCATACATTGGGTCTTTAACTGATTTTCGCACATCAACCTGGGCTGCTAAATGGAAGAGATATTCGGGTTTATATTTCTCAAATACCTGAGTGAGTTCCTTATCATTAATATCCATTTCATAGAATTGTGCTTTAGGATTGATATTCGTTCTCTTGCCAGTTGTAAGATTATCAATAATTACTACTTTGTGACCAAGTGCAATTAATCTATCAACAAGGTGTGAACCGATAAAACCTGCTCCGCCTGTTACAAGAATTTCCATAACTTCTGCACTATATCACAATAAAAAGTTTTGGTCAATAAAAATTTTTATTACACCCCATTAAATATAAGACATTATCTAACGGGGCAAGCAGATTTAACACTACTCATCGAATTACCACCATCTTCCTCACCGCTGTTTTCTCGCCCACATTCAGTCGATAGAAATAGATGCCATTGGGAACTTGTTTTCCCTTTCTATCCCTGCAATCCCAGGAAACGGCAGTGATGAGTGAAGAGTGAGGAGTGAAAAGTGAAAAAACCTTAATTAATCGACCACTCAGATCATAAATACTGAGCGAGACGGGAAAATTTTCCACTTTTGTAATTTCGGGAATCTGAAATCTTATTTTTGTCTCATTAAAGACTGGATTCGGGAAATTCTGATTAAGGGAGAAAAGTAAAGATTTTGAGATTGGTTTATCCTTTTTAATTCCAACTGGAGGAATGAAGAGACTTCCCCATATACGCATTGTATTTGCAGGACGGGCATTGATTGAATCAACAAAACCTGAGTAGGTTACGAGGAACTTATCACCAGGCCCTTTTGACAATGCTGGTGAAAATTGGTTTCCTTCTTGAATTGAAACAATAAAGGTGTCGAGAACAATTCCAGCAGTACTTATCCTTGCACCATAGATGTCAGAAAAAACATTTCTATAGTCTTCCCATAGAACAATGTAATCCGTCCCATCGAAAACAACTGTTGGGCAAGCTTGGTCACCAGGAGCAGTCGCTATGGGAATTCCTGCTGTATCAAGCACTATTCCTGAACTGTCAACCCGTGCGCCATAGATATCAATATCAGGATTCCGACTATCCTGCCACACTACGAAATAGTCTATTCCATTGGATGTAATTGAAGGATTTCCCCACCAAAAATAGGTTGTTATCTGAAATCCTGCTGTATCAGGCACTGTCCCTGAAGTATCAACGATTGTTCCACGCATACCATGTTCTTGCCAAGCTACTAGATAATTACTGCTATTAGAGGCAGTTGCTGGATGCCTTTCAGTATATAGTTGATTGTAACTAATATGGATACCTGATGGATCTAAAACATAACCAGCAGTATCAATACGTGTTCCATATATATCTCCTGGTGCATTACATTCATGCCAGACCACAAAATAGTTTCTACCGTCAAATGTAAGCGAGGGTTCATGTTGCCTCCCTTGAATACTGGTAATAATAAACCCGTCTGGGTCAAGAACCACTCCTGATGTATCTACCCTTGCACCGTAGATACTACTATAACGATCATCTTGCCATACAACAAGATAATTTAGGCCACTAAATGCAACCTTTGGATACTGCTGGTTTACCACAGCAGATGATATTGGAATACAATCTGGGTCAAGGACAACACCTGTTGTATCAACCCTGGCACCATAGATATCGTAATCTTCACCATTTCTTTTGTCCTGCCACACAACGAAATAATTACTTCCATCAAAGGATGTTGAAGGATACCACTCTGTATACGCAGCAGTTGATAGGGTAATACCTGAAGAATCAAGCACTGTGCCTGAAGTATCTATTCGTGAACCATAAATAATATCATAATCCTCTGACCACACGGTGAGGAACTGCGAATCAGCAGAAACAACTGAAGGATAATGTTGTTCGTAAGCATTTATTGCAATTGGTATACCTGTTGTGTCCAGAATTACACAAGATGTATCTACTCTGGAACCATATATATCTGCATGTCCAGTCCGATAATCCTCCCAGACCAGGAGATACTTTTCTCTATTAAATGTAATTTTGGGATATTCCACGTCATAATCTGTAGTAACCATTGGAAGAACAGATGTATCAACTACTACTCCCGAGGTCTCAACTCGTGCACCATAAATATCAAATGAGAAATTTCTATCATCCTGCCAGACAACTAAATATCTTTTTCCGTCAAATGCAAGAGAAGTATACGTCTTGGAGCCAGGATTAATCGCTATTCGAATATCTGTTGAATCTAAAACAGTTCCTGAGGAATCAATACGCGCACCATAAAGAAAAGTACCAACCCCCCAGACAGCAAAGTAGTTTTTCCCATCGAAAGAAACAGAAGGTGGGAAATAAGCGATGAATGAAGAAATGATAATGGATGAAGTGTCTATCACATTTCCCGCAGTATCCACCCGTGCTCCAAGAATTCTTCCAAAAGAACCCGGAAAACCTTCCTTCCATACAACAAAATAGTATTTTCCTCCAAATATAACCTTTGGAGACCACAGGTCTCGAGTTGTTGACGATGCTATAAGAAAATCTACCGTATCAATTACTATTCCCGATGCATTTACCCTTACACCAAAAATTCTGTCTTTTTCATTGCGAGAATCGCTCCATACCACAAGATAGTTTATTCCGTCAAAAGCAGCAGTTGGATTCCTTTGATCATAATGGAAAGCTGAGGAAGCGGTTGAAATGATAATTCCTGTACTATCAATAACTTCCCCTGATTGGTTTACCCTTGTTCCGAAGATATTAAGACTTGTTTCCCCACATCGTTTATCTTCCCACACTACGAGATAGTTTGTTCCGTCAAAAGCAGCGGAAGGATAGTTACCATTTACCGGAATATAAATAATGTTTGTGTCGATGAGAAATTCATTGTCTCTTATGAAGGGATTGTCCCAGTTATATGCACTTGAGGAGGAGATTAATCCTGTTAGAAGAAAAAAACATATTATGATTATTTTTTTCATCCAGCCTCCTTTTAATCTCTTTTATACCATACAACATAACATAGACCCTGTCAATAAAATTTTTGAAATTGTTTTCCAGTTTTTGTCTCCTACAAAATCCCCTCTAATAAGAGGGGATTTACCCTGTTAGAGAAAATTTCTAACGGGATTTAGGGGTGTGTAATCTCATCGAATTACTACCATCTTCCTTACTGCAGTCTTTTTGCCTGCAGTTAGGCGATAGAAATAGATGCCATTGGAAACTTGTTTTCCCTTCCCATCCCTGCAATCCCAGGTGACGGTAGTGATGAGTGAAGAGTGAGGAGTGAAAAGTGAAAAAACCTTAATTAATCGACCACTCAGATCATAAATACTGAGCGAGACGGGAAAATTTTCCACTTTTGTAATTTCGGGAATCTGAAATCTTATTTTTGTCTCATTAAAGACTGGATTCGGGAAATTCTGTTTAAGGGAGAAATGAAAAGGTTTAGAGATTGGTTTGTCCTCTTTAACTCCAACAGGCGGTATGAACAAATTTCCCCATATACGCATTGTATTTGCAGGACGACTGTTGATTGAATCAACGAAACCTGAATAGGTTACGAGGAACTCATCACCAGGACCTTTTGACAATGCTGGTGAAAATTGGTTTCCCTCTTGTGTCACAGCACTGAAAGTGTCGAGAACTAAACCTTCAGTGCTAACACGCGCGCCATGGATGTCAGAAAAAACATTCCTGTAATCCTCCCATAGAACTATATAATCCGTTCCATCAAAAGCAACTGTTGGATTTTCTTGTAACCAATCTGCAGTCGCGATGGGGATTCCAGCTGTATCAAGTACTGTTCCCGAAGCATCAATTCGTGCACCAAATATATCCCGATCCCAATTAGTGTAACCTTTCCATACCACAAAGTAATCAGAGCCGTCAGAAGTGACTGAAGGATGACTAAATGGTTCATAATATTCTGAGATTATAAGAGTATCTATGACCTGACCTGCAGTATCTACAAGTGCACCACATAGTAGCATGTCTCCACTACGAAACCATACAACGAGACAGTTAAGCCCATTGAAACCTATTGAAGGATTCCTCTCAGAGTAATATGTATGATGTGAGATTTGGATGCCTGATGGATCAAGTACAAAACCTGAAGTATCTACCCTTGCACCATATATTGCAACATCATCAGGATCTCTCTCATCCAGCCACACAACAAAATAATGTCTTCCGTCAAAAGCAATAGAAGGGCTTTCCTGGATGTCAGGTGCACCTGATATAGTAATTCCAAATGAGTCAAGAACTACCCCTGATGTGTCAACTCTTGCACCATTAATATTACCATAGCGGTCGTCCTGCCACACTACAAGATAATTCGAGCCGCTAAAAGCAATCTTAGGGTACTGCTGGTTTACAATCTCTGTTGAAATGGAAATACAATTTGGGTCAAGGATTACACCTGTTGTATCAACTCGGGCACCATAGATATCGTAATCTTCACCATTTCTTTTGTCCTGCCATACAACAAAATAATTTCTACCATCAAAGACAGAAGATGGACACGATTGTGGATATGCTTCTGTTGATATGGTAATATATGACGAATCGAGGACTACCCCTGATGTGTCTATTCTTGTCGCTTTAACAGCACCGTCGCTCCATGCAGCGAGGTAATTTACTCCATCAAAAGTAACAGAGGGCGGACCTGAGCTTGTAGCTGAAATCATGATTCCAGTTGTATCAAGTACTGTTCCTGAGGTATCTACACGAGTGCATTTTATATAATGTCCTCTATCTTGAAACGCTACAAGGTAATTTGTGATTCCATATGTAATTGATGGTTTAACATATACCTCTCCTAAAGTGTAAATAGGGATTCCTGCAGTATCAATAACAAAACCAGTAGTATCCACTCGTGCGCCATAAAGGTCATACGATGGAGGAGAATTGCGTTGGTCTCCCCATACAACAAAATATTTTCTTCCATCGAAAGCAACCGATGGAAACATCTGATTACCATCAGCCATTGAAATTGGAATATCTGTTGTATCAAGAACATTTCCTGAGGTATCCACCAGCGCTCCAAGAATATCCCCCCCAAAAAAGTCCCAGACGACAAAGAAATCTCTTCCATCAAATGTAATATCTGGGAAGTGCTGTCCTAACGGAAAAGAAGAAATTTCAATGGATACAGTGTCAAGAATAGAGCCATCTGTCGCTATTCTTATGCCTTTAATGCCACCCATATTAGGATGTCCCCACACAACAAGATAACTATTAATGCCAAAAGCAACTGAGGGCATATGTTGGTCATACTCATCAGTTGAGACCATTATCCCTGCTGTATCAAGCACCATCCCTGTAAGACTAACCCTTGCTCCATAGATATCTTCTGAGGTATCACACCTACTGTCTACCCATACTATAAGATAATTTGTTCCATCAAAAGCAACATCCGGAAGACCTTGAGAATGAGGATTAATTGAGATAGGAATTCCTGCACTATCTATAAGTTCTCCTGATTGATTAACTCTCGCACCAAATATATCAGAATAACCACGGCTATAAGGAACAATATTCGTATACCTCATGTCATTCCACACTACAAGATAGTTTGTTCCGTCAAAAGCAAGAGAGGGATAATATCCATTTACAGGTACATAGATAATGTTTGTGTCGATTAGAAATTCAGTGCTTCGAAGAAAAGGGTTTTCCCAATTATGTGCAGTTAAAGCGGAGATAAATCCGGTTAGAAGAATAAAACATATTATGATAATTTTTTTCATCCTGCCTCCTTGTCTATAATCGCTTATTATTATACATCATTGGTGAGTCCTCTGTCAACAAGATTTTGAAATCGATTCACACAACTTGCATGGTTTCTGAAATGTAAGGAGGTGTCGTTATGGAGTGTTATGGAGTGCAATAACGATGTTATTGCAGGTGCAAAATCGCCGATTTTGCACTCCAAAGGGAATGTTAAAAAGTCTTTGACATTGAAGTTTTTTTCTGGTATTTTTGAGTATATGGAAAATTTGAAAGTGAGTGTTGTTATTCCAACCTATAATAGAAAGAGTGAACTTAAAAAACTTCTCGATGCACTAAAAGAGGAGGAATATCCTTTTTCAAAATTTGAGGTAATAGTTGTTGATGATGGTTCTCAAGACGGAACAAAGGAATTTCTGGAGTCCTATAAGTCTCCATTCAGGCTGATAAAAATAGTACATAATAAAAACAGAGGAAGCGCAGCGAGCAGAAACGATGGCATAAAAGCGGCTAACAATGAAATAATTCTTTTTCTTGATGATGACCTTATTCCTGTACCATGTATAGTGTCCAATCATATAAAACATCATCATATAAAGAATTGTGCTGTTATCGGGAATATTATATACAGAAAGACATTCAATACCCGATGGGTTTCAAGATACCTTAGCACAAGGGGTATTCATAAGATAAAACCAAATAAGAGAATTCCTTTCAAGTGTTTCTGGACAAGTAATGCATCTATTAGAAAAGAATATCTAATAAAAGTGGGGCTCTTTGACGAGAATTTCAAAATTGCTGGAGGTGAAGATACTGAGATTGCATACAGACTTGAGAAAAATGGTGTTGAGTTTCTTTACGAAAAAGAGGCCCTATGTTTTCATAAACCGGTTTCCCTTTCTGAACTACTTAAAAAGCATGAATCGTTTGCAAAAAATGCACTCCCTTTACTTATCAAAAAGGATGCTCTTTTTAAAAAGGTTTTCAAACTTAATCTATTAACCAATCCCTTTATTAAATTATCCCTTTTACCTTTTGTATATTGCTTTGTCGTTGCACTCGCCTCAATTATGAATCTTTTCTACCTTCCCCCATTTATCATAGATTATCTATTGTTCTATAAAAGAGTGCATTAGTGCAAATTTTGCACTCATTTAAGTATATATATTACTTTACTTATAGAGAAAGTGCAAATTTTGCACTCTTTTTTAGCGAAATTAAATATTTGATGAATTGTAAGTTTATGTTATTAAAGGATTTAGAAAAATGAAAAGCGTGGCACGAAAATTGCATAAATACACTATAATGATAATAAAAACCTTAAAATAAAGGAGGTAGAGATGGTAACAAGAATTATTAAAATTTTTCTATTAACATTGCCAGTCTTTCTTTATGGCACACTTTCTGCTCAACTTCAGGAAAACGCTTACTGTCCTATGTTTCAAAATGATGCTTTTCATACAGGACGGAGTTCTTGTGTTGGCCCTGAGGTTCCTGAGGTAAAATGGAGCAGGAGTCTGGGCACGAGTTTTGAAATGTCGTCACCTATTATAGGTGATGATGCTACCATATATATTGGAGTCCGCA
>SOKM01000079.1 GCA_004375785.1 Candidatus Cloacimonadota bacterium
TTGGTATGACAGGTGAAGGTGAAGTACAACTCAGTACTTCCAATAGAAACTTCCCGGGTAAACAAGGTGCAGGCGATACATATCTTGTAAGTCCTCTCGTCGCAGCCGCATCAGCTCTGAAGGGAGAAATTGCTCTCCCCTAAATCTAATAATGAAATTAATCTATAAATTTCTAACTCTATTCATTTTAATGATTGCTTCTTCTTCCCGATCGGGGTGGATACCTGAGGTTCCATTGGAACCATCAGGCTCTGTCTACATTGGAAAATATACAGGAAACAATGATAGATATAATCTTGATGTGGGAATAGATGTTTCAGTCTCACTTTTAAGATGGGATAATACCGACTTTTTTGTAAAGTATATAAGTAATCTTGAGATGGGAAAACAGGTTGGAAATATCACTTTTGACCCCCGCTATTCACACTGGTTCATTATTGGTGGCTTAAAGTATAAGAAAAGTTCATACCTCATCCAATCCTATATTGTGCATGATTGTAAACATATGATTGACATTCTACCGGATTCAAGTAAGGTTGTCTTTAACAGGCTTAAATTTTCTATCTCACAAAACCTTTATGATATCAGAAACCGATTTCAAGTAGAGATAGAAAAAGAGAAACGGAAAAGAAAAATGAGATGGGATTTTATATATGGATTCTACCCTCAAACAAAAATCATTGATTATCTTAACTCAAGACCTTATTACCATCACGATTTTGAATTAATCTTCGAATTTCCCCTCCTCTTGTTTTCTAAAGGGGAACTCTTTGCAGGCACTCGTGGTCGATATATCATCAGTGCAAATACCCCTCCCAGATATTATAGAGAGCTTTCGTTATTTATTGAAATAAACAGATTCACTGAAAAAGGCTCCCTTGCTTTTTACATAGAGAACTTTCCTCTTTCCGATGACCCGGTAAAGACACCAGAAGGCTTATCCATACTCGGAGTCAAATACCGCTTTTAGGTAGCGTTGGGGCTTGTCCCCAACATTGATAAACCGAGATTGCTTCGAGACTTAATATAGAAGAATACTGACAATGACAGCCTTTTTTGAAATGCAACGGTGTTGACTGAATATTTACCATCAACAGAATATCATTTATATAAAAGATTGTTGTTCATGGTGCTTCGAGAATGTAATTCCCGAAATAAATCTTTTTACGGCTACCATACCTAAAAGGCAAAGTCGCAGGGGATGTTATGTTCTCTGGCAACTTTTAATACTTTTGACTTTAGTTCTTTTTTATACAAATCTTTATGAAGAAGGTACTGCTTATAGTGAGGGAGCACTTCTGGGTAAAATCTGTGGAGCATTTTTTGAATCTTACTCCATACTTTTGGATAGAGCTGTAGTGTATCAATAAGGATAGAACCGACATTTGTTCGTGAAGCATTAATAAAGAGTTCCTCAATATTTTTGGTGCTGTCAGAAAAATAAGGAAAAACTGGAGCGAAAAAGAGCCAGGTTTCAATACCTTCTTTTGAGAGTTGTGCAAGAGCTTCAAATCTTTTTTCTGTGGTTGAACTTTTTGGTTCAAAATGGATTCTTATCTTTTCATCCATTATAGCAACAGAAAACCCTACATCGACCTCTTTTAATTCTTTAAGAAGGTCAATATCCCTCAACACAAGATGCGATTTCGTCAGAATAGAAACAGAAAAATCATAATCTACCAATGCCTCCAGACATTTTCTTGTGATTTCATACTTTTCTTCTAATGGTTGGTAAGGGTCAGTAACTGTGCTGAATGAAATCAATCCTGGTTTTGCTTTTTTTAACTGCTTTCTTAATACCTCAGGAGCATTAATCTTCACATCAACGAAGCTGCCCCATTCCTCTTTATGGCCAGAGAACCTCTTCATAAAAACTGCATAGCAGTATCTGCATCCATGTTCACAACCTGTGTATGGATTGAGTGCATAGTCTATCACACTTATGCCAGATTTGTTGAGTATGGACTTGCAACTTATCTCATGAATAGTCATATTTGAGGAATGGTTGCTTCGCAACGGCTAAGGATGGTTGCTACGCAACGGTGATTGGTTCTTCGA
>SOKM01000151.1 GCA_004375785.1 Candidatus Cloacimonadota bacterium
CAATTCCGAGACTCGCAGTTATATGATAATTTATATCATCTTCGTTAAGAAAAGCAGTTTTATTTATTAAATGTAGAATATTCCTTGCTGTTTGCAGCACTCCATCTTTCTTTACACCTGGGAGGATAATAACATATTCATCTCCACCGTAACGAATAGTTGTGCCACTTCTTCCCACCACAATTTTCACCTTTTTTCCAACCTCCTTCAGTAGTTTTCCACCTATCTGATGCCCGAACCGGTCGTTTACAAGTTTGAAAAAATCGAGGTCAAGAAATATTATAGAAAATGTTTCTTGTTTCTCCTTTCTTAACTTATCAAGAGTGATATGACAGTAGCGGGCATTGAATAGCTGTGTTAGGTCATCTACAATTGCGAGCCTTCCTACCTTTTTATAAAGCATTGCATTTTCTATACTAATGGAAAGGAATCTTGCTATCTGTTCTGTTAATATCTGGTCAGCATTGTTGAAAGCATTGTACTTTTTGCTACCAATGTCCATAACCCCAAGGATTGTATCTTTTCTTTTTAACGGAATAACCATCTCAGAATAGACACTTTCAATACCTTTTAAATAACGCTTATCTTTTTTTACATCATCTATTCTTAAAGGAACTCCATGCCTGACAACCCACCCCATAAGTCCTTGGTCGATTGCAACCTTTCTCCTTTTTGGGTGGATTTTCTCTTCACTGTCAAAACTCTTTAGCTCCAGAACACCTTCTTCTGGAATGATAAGAGCAATGCCTATATAGTAAAATCCAAAACTTCTTCTTATAAGTTGCACACTTCTCTGAAGCAATTCTTCAAGATTGAGCATCCCCGAAAGGTATGTTCCTAACTCAAAAAGAAGGGTTATCTCTTCCATCCTTTTCCTTTCCGTTTTTATCAAATTTGCCTTGTTAAGAGCAAAACCAGCCAAGGATGAGAGTGTCATTATTTTCTCAAGGTCATCACCACTGAATTCCCCTTTCTTCTTGTTAATCAGTTCGATTACTCCATGGATTCTTTTTTCAGCCATTATAGGTGTACACAGGATTGACCTTGTCTTAAATTCTGTGAGCTTATCAATTCCATTGAAAAATCTTTTATCTCCGACAACATCGTTAACTATAACTGGTTTACCCTCCTTTGCAACCCATCCAGCAATGCCCTGTCCGAGTTTGATACTGCTCCCTCTTATCATATCAGATTTTTTGCCATAAGCAGCGTTAAAAATTAACTTGTCTCTGTTTTTATTAAAAAGAAGGATGGAAGATGCTTCAACATTAACCAACTCTATTGCTTTTTCTATGATGATATCAAGAATAGAATTGAGTTCAAATGTTGTGTTGAGAACCTTTATAATTTCGTTCTCAATAGATAGCTGCTGTAACTTCTCTGATAGATTGTAAAGCAGTGCTAAATTCTCCTTCCCTTTTTTTCCTTTTTCTAACTCATTGATAATTCGTTTTATCTCATTTGGATTAAGAGGGGTTACGAGATAATCGTGTATGTCGAGAGAACTAATCGCATTTATTATGATTGGTAAGAGCTGATTTGAAAAAACTACGATAGAAACATCGGGAGCGATGTGTCTTAAATCACGGACAGTTTTTATACCCGACTTTATCTCAGGAGGGTTAATTTCTACAAGTATTAAAGAGATTTCTTTTCCAGCTGCAAGTGCAAGCAGCTCCGCTTTATATGATGTTCTGATGAAATTAAGATCTTTGCTCTCTTTATTAAGTATCTCTGAAGCATCTGTTTCTTTCGTCCAGATTAAAACCTTTCTTTTTTTTCGCATTGTAAATTATGCTCTTATCAGATAGAGTATTTTTACCCTTTTGCCTTTTTCGTTGTAGAGAATTCCATCTTCATCAAGTTTTAATGTTGTCGGTGTATATTTTTCTTTTTCAAAGGTGTCAAGCGAGAGTATCTCGAATGGTTCAGCAACGAAATTTTTTCCTGAAAGGTTGAGGACCCCACCTTGTAGCTTTTCTTTCACAATTTCGGCGACCCTTGACATCATTTCTTCTTTAGTTGTTACATTGGAATCTTTTTCTCCAAGCGTGAATTTGGGTATTGTAAGCAGAAGATTAAAAACTGTATCGTGGTCTGCCAGAATCACAGATTTTTCCGGGTCTCTTCCTTCGGAGAGAAATTTTGCTTCATTAACAAGCATGCCTCTGAGGTCAGGGTCACCAAAGGCATTTGGGCCAATTGCTACATCTCGGGATGGAATACCACTTGCAATTCCAATGCCCAATCTAAAGAGTGAACGAAACATGGGTGGAAGTAAAGCATAGGTTGTACCTTCAACGATGAGTTCTTTCTCCTTTATATCTGAAAACCAATCACGGTATTTTACATAGTTGTCTTTGATAAATTTTTCTGCAGCCTTCTCCATTGAAATGGCGCATCGTATCGCTTTTGATGAACTATCAAGGGAGCTCTGAAGGAAGAGTCCTTCTTCACTAAGCAAAGAATGCCTTAATTTTTTAAATTTTTTCGTTGTCGATTCTCGATATATTGAATTGTAAAGTTCCTTTGAGTTAGCACCGAACCATATAATGCCACCATCGCCAATATCTTTCAGGAGAAAAGCTCCATATTCTTTTGCAATCTTTGTCATTGTTGAGTGGAAATTTTTTATAATCATCTGTTCTCTTTCAGCATTATGGAGTTTTAATGTCATAAAACTTGAACCCCTTATATCATAAATAAGCACGGTCACAAGTTTTTTAAAGTATTTCTCGCAAATATCAACTAATTTATTTCTTGTTTTATCGTTAAAATAATCTTCTTTTGACCTTATTTTTCCTTTCTGCGAAAAATGGTAGAAGCTACCCCTCGGGATAGCGTAAATACTGAAATAGTTTGTCTCATCATAAAGGCGAGATTGTGAAATAGTTTCCACTTTATTTATTTGAGGCCATTCCTTAATATTTCTCTGTAGGAGTCCAAATATTAGAAGAGGTAATAGGATTTCAGTTGCAGATTTTTTATATCTTTTTATGACCTCATTAACATCGGGATAATATTTTCTTCTACCACCTTCTCTTAGAGTCAATAGAATCTCTCTTATCTTTTCTCGATTCTTTATTGCTTCCTTTTCTGTTTTATTAAATAATTCATATGTTTTCTGAATTACCATCCTTTCTATCTTGGATTGGGAAATTTCAAGAAAAGGCTCTATTTTAAGAAATTCCTCTGCAAGCATGACTAATTCATCATTTCCATGATATATCTCTTTATTCAAGAAAGCATTAAGTTCTTCCATTTTTAGGGTCTGTAGAGAACGATTTGATTCAATCTTTTGACTGAGGTTGTAAGATTTATCAGAGAAATCCTTTATATGCCAGATGTAATCAAGGCATGCCTTTTCAATTTCAGAGAGCACTTCTGATATTCTATAACTTGATTCCAGGAGCGGTTTTTTATTTTTTGCATCAATAACTTCAGCAATCGAGTGGGCTTTTTCTCTAACTATTCTCTTTGTCTGTTCAGAGACTCTATGTTCAATCAAGGAGAGCTCTTTGTCATTTTTTATCAGTTCAATTTCACTTTTTTCAGATTGTCTTATAATGGATTTAAAAAGTATCTTTAATTCTTTATTCTGAGGGAAAATAAATCTCGAGAATTTACATTTTCTTAAATCCCCTTTAGACAGAAATGTCTTTTCTTTAACCACATTAACCAGATCGACAATCTGCCTTTGTGATATGTCACTTAAAAAAATGTTATGAATCTCCTTAAAGAGGGAGAGGGGGAACCCTCTTGAGAGAAAAAGAGGTTCAAAATCAGTTAGAGGGTGCTCAATTATAGATGCATATGGAAACTGGTCTATAGAATGTACAAAAAAGGAGACAGGAATCGAAAAATCATTTGATAGTTCTTTTCTGATATTGCTTGAGAACTCAATTATCTTTTTCATAAAGAGTATCTCTTTAGTCAATTTGTCGCCCGATTCATTCTTTAAAATTGTTCTAATGTATTCGCCCGCCTTATTTATGTAGCCGATCTCGAACACTAGTGCTGCTTCTCTCTCCTGTTCCAGAACATTTTTGTATGTTTGAGAGAGCTTATTTTTATATTTATTAAATTCGGGGGAGAGAATACTCTCCTTTTCTTTTAATCTTGTGACTTTATTAAAAAAGGAGATATACTCTTTTTCTTCCTTCAGGGAGAATTCAAAGAAGAGTTGATTACCCTGTTTTATCAAAAGGTTAATAAACTCCTCAGGGATATTGAATTCTCTTTTAATTAATTTTATTAGATAGATATCCCTGAGATACCCATTCTGATTTGCTATCTCTTTTTTTAAGAAAGCAATATATGCTCCTTCTTCTTCACAAATGGCTTCTATCTGTCTAAGTGAAATATCAAGCATTGACTAAAATCCCGTCATCCCAGTAAAATTAAAATCTTCTATTGTAATAAAAGGCAAGATTGAACCTAAAGGAAATCTTGGACCATAGAAATTTCCACCGCCTACGAGGCGAGCTTCTCTTGAAATAGATATTATATTCTTAAATGCGTCTAAAACAGATTGATTAAATCTAAGATTTTTCAAGGGATATGCAATTTCTCCATTTTTAATCATAAATGTTCCGTTTCTGGTCATACCAGTTAAGAGTAAACTTCTTGGTTCAACAACATTAACATAATGAAAAGTAGTAATCTCTATTCCTGATGTTATTTTTTTAACCATTTTTTTATAGCTCTTCTTTCCTCTTTTTATCACGAGATGTAGCGGGATAGGTCCTGTTGCAGGGTTTATGAAGTGTCCTGTAGAACGTTTACCTTCTTTGCTTGCAGTATGTCTGTCATAGACAAGATTTCTCACAATCCCTTTATCTACGAGAAGTAGTTTTTTTTTTGGAACACCCTCGAAATCAAAAGGGAAGGCAAATCCCCTTCTGTCGAGGGGGGCATCAAAAAGGGAAAATCTTTTATTGAAAATTTTCTTTCCCAATTTTCCTGATAGACAACTCCTTCTTTCCGAGTGTAATAGAGAATTGAAGCCGAGAAATCCGAGAAATCCAATTAGCTCTCTGACTGCTTCAGGTGTAAGCAAAACTGTATATCTGCCCGGTTTGATATTTTTGGGGTTCTGCGCCATCTTAGTTTTCTTATGAACTTCATTTTTAAGCCTGACAAAATCCATCTTTTCAATATTTCTGTTTGCACATTGCCCTGAGGCCGAACCATTTTTGCCTCTTATAGTGAGACGGAACTCAGCGTCTGTTCCTTTATTGTATGCGAAAAGACCTTTACTGTTACCAATGGCAATCTCGGTTGAACCTGTTGTGAATGTCCCAAAGCATTGAAACGGCCGTCCCGTTTTTATTATGTCTTTAATGATATTTACTTTCTTTATCTGGGAGAAAAAATGGGTTGCTCTAAAATATGTCTCTATATCTCTCTGCTCCCTGTTAGTGGGGAGGCCGCAGTAATCGGGGTTATCTTTCCCACACTTTGCAATTCCCATAGATTTCTCAAGAAGCCTCATTAAGTCAGTTTTTTTTAAACTACTTGTTGTTGCCTCGCCTATTTTTTTCCCCATGACAGTTTTTATAGATAACCGTCTATTCTTCTCCATCACATTCTGATGAACTACCGAATTAGCAAAACGGGTTAGAAAAGAATGTTCACCGTGAAAGATTATTTGTGTTTCACTTGCTTTACTCTTACAAAGAATGTAATCAAAGATTTTTTTTATTGTCGCTTCACCTATCATGAGAGTTCCTGTGTTCTAAATTGTTTTCAATTTTTCTATCTCTCCCTGAACTGCCTCAAATTGTTCTGCTTCAAGAAGCGCAACGATTAGTTTGATAAGTTTAACCTTTTGAGGGTTCTGTGAAGTTGTTTCTCCTGAGGTTTCATCTTCCTCAAATGATAATTCCCTTATTCCTTTTGTGGGTATATTATTTTTTATTTCCTCACGAGCTTCAGTTGGTTCTTTTTCTGAAACTTCTTTTGGGGGTGTTTTCCCAAGATGTTTTATATCTAAATCATCCTTTTTTGGTTCTTCCTCTTTTTCAACTTCATTCTTATCTTCTTTTTATGGCTCAAAAAATTCATCAAGTGGTGATGATTCAGCTTCTTTTTTTTCTTTTAGGTGTTTTAATTTTTCTATTACATCATCCAAAATTGCCTCCTAAGTATAGTATTCATTATACTTTAATTTTTTCATCTGCTTGCTCAGTTGTCTGTATAATCATAAGTTCTTCTCTTACTGATTACCTCTCTGGTATGTTGTGAGAAGGTCTTTAGCCTCAGCATTTGTTGGGTCAATTTCGATAACCTTCTTTAGTGAATCCACTGCCTCTTCAATTCGTTCGAGACTAACAAGAGCCTTTGCCATATTAAGATAAAGTATAGGATACTTAAAGCCCAGTTTAATAGCCTCATTAAATGATTCTACCGCTTCTTCATACATTTCACCTTTAAGCTGTATCACCCCAAGATTATTGTATGCCTCTTCAAGTCCTGGCTCAATTTCAAGTGCTTTTTTTATCTTTTCGATTGCCTCTTCTGTTTTACCTGTCTCACCGAGAACCATTCCAAGGTTGAGGAATGCTTCTGCAAAGTCATTTTTTAACTCAATCGCCTTTCTAATCTCTTTTTCAGCAGCACCAATTGAACCCCTGTAAAACAGAATAACACCCCTGCTAAGATGATTCTGTGCTTCCTTTATTATTTCTTTTTCTTCTCTCTTTTTCTCATTTTCGAAGATGCTTTGGGTTAAATCCTCAATAGTTTTTGAAATATTACCTACATTCGATTCTGTAGTTTTTATTTGAGTAAGCATCTCTTTGTTCAAATCGAGATATTTATTTAATTCCTCTGGTAAGAGTGATAGTTTTTCTATAATCTTTTCAGTCTCTTGTTTCCTGTTATTATCGCTTTCTGTAAGTATTTTTTCGATTGGTTTAATATTATTTTCAAAGCTCTGGGAAAGTTCTGAAATTGTTGTTTTTGTCTCATCACTTTTCTCTACGGATGTTTCAGCGAATTTTTTAATTACATCTTCAAGTGAAGAAAGTTTTTCTTCGGTACCTTCACCCCTCTTATCAATAACTGCCGAGACAACGTCCTGTTTCTTGCTCAGCATTTCAATATTTTCATTGACCTTCTTTAGACTTTCCTGGATGTCCGAAACCCCATCGTTCAGTGAAAGGATTGCATTTTTCATCTCTCCAGATACTGATAATTGTTTTTCTAAAAATTCTAATAAGGCTTTCTCTATTTTCTCAAAGAGATATCCGAGACTATTTTGAAATCCAGAGAGTGTTTCTTTGAATGATGCACTAATTTCATCAATCTTATTAAATAATTTTTCTGAGATTTCATCCTGTTTTATAAGAGTACCGGCGTTGGTTTCTTCGAGTATCTTGGTAAGTTTCTCA
>SOKM01000343.1 GCA_004375785.1 Candidatus Cloacimonadota bacterium
GAGGAAAATGGAACCAGCGGAGAGAAGTGAGTAATGAGTTATAAAACGCATATGATGTAAGAAAAGCGAATATGGGATGTAAGATGTAGGATGATAAGAGTCAAAGAATAATGTGAACAAACGCTTTGCTGAGATATGAGATTGCTTCAACCTAAGTTATGCAAAGAGCATGGAGCATAGGGCATAGCGTAATGACCCCATTAGAGAATGAAAGAATATAACGGGTGCACTCCAAAGAAGCGCACCCTGTTTCTAACGGGGTAAATCTTTGAAATCTCTTTAAAAACCTTGACTTTCACCGATTTTTTTGATATAAAATATGAAATAAAAAAACAACAGGAGGTGTAATTTATGAAAAACTTAAAAATGTTACTTTTTCTGTTCTTACTACTCCCAACTTTTTTAGACGCTGAGACACCGGTAGTTACAAAAAAATTCCTTCTATCAAAGCAAAAAGCAGGATATGTAGAAATAGGAATGTCAATCGATGCTCTCTACACTAAATATGGTCGAGAATCAACAAAACTTGTTGACCTTTATCTCGAAGGTATGTTTTCTCCAGCCATCGAAATATTTCTTAATACGGAAAAAGATAAACCTTCTCTTGTTGCTGAAATTGGGCTTAGCCCATCAGGCAGCAGTAAGGCTTTCATTGTTTCAAGAATTACTGTTTATGATGATTCTTTCAGAACAGAAAAAGGCATGGGAGTGGGTTCAACCCTTGGTGATTTGAGGAAACATCACCAAATAAACTGGATAGAGCTTGGCGAAGGTGGCCTTATTGCAAGAAGCGACGAGCTTATGATGTCTTTTGTGCTTTTTTTAGTTGACATTCCAGAGGAATGGTATATGACAAGGGATATGGAGTTAATACCCGATAGTACAAAAATAGTGTCAATTTTTATAAATTGAAAAGGAGGAACGGGATGAAAAAGATTTTCCTTGTATTGATTTTATTGATTGTTTTCAATGCTCAAACGGTTTATGCAGATAGGGGCTCTATTCCTTTTAAGCCCAATGTTAAGATATTCGAGCCGATTCAACGAGCAATGATTGCATGGAACGGTAAAGAAGAGATTCTTTTATTGTCAACCGATCTGAAAGCATCTGAGCCGACCAAGGTCCTTGAGGTTATACCTTTACCATCAGAGCCTGTTGTCAAAAAGGGTGATGTTGAAGTGTTTAAAAAAGCAATCGCACTTATCAATAGAAAATTGAGAGAGCGACACACCCTTGCGATGAGTAAAGGGCCGAGAAATGGAGATGGAGCTGATAGCCAGCCAGCAGGTGAGGTAACCTTTCATAAGAAGATTGGAGCACACGACATATCGGTTACTCATGTGCTGGACAGCGAAGGTTTCATTGAGTGGGTTGAAAAATACCTCAAATCATCTGGAGTTGAAAACCCGACGATTCCTGAAGCAATGAATACTGTAATTAGCGAGTATCTTGACGAAGGATTTTCATGGTTTGTGTTCGATGTTGTCGAATTAGACGAAAATCCAAAGACGAATGAAGCAATTCAGTATCGATTTAAAACAGATTTCCTGTACTACCCTGTTAAGATAACACGGACTGAAGAGGGCAATACTTCAATAGAGTTATTAGTGCTGACACCCAAGCTCTTAAGTAGGTTTCCTGGTATCTCCATAGAGGAAGTGAGATTACGCCATGAACCCGTCTCTATTAGCTCTGCAGAATTACGAACCTTAAGCGAAGAGATGGACGACCTTCTGGGACACCGTGAAGACTTGAAACTCCGCATCTGGCAAATTAGAGGAGAACTTTCGTCATTTGAGGAAGACCTTATAGCAAAATAACCGGGAACCCTGTTCCTCTCCTCATCCACCTGGATGACTGAATAGTAGCAGGAGACGCAGAAATTCTTAGAACCTTTACCCTCCTATGGCAAAACAGTAACAAATTAGCCACTAAGTCACAAAGGCACAAAGGATGAATATGAATTATAGACTACGAACAGGAAAAAGAGAATTATTTGATAATCTTTGTGTCTTTGTGCCTTCGTGGCAAAATTTTCTTGACTTTACTGAATAAA
>SOKM01000063.1 GCA_004375785.1 Candidatus Cloacimonadota bacterium
AAAACTAGCATTTGAGGCTACCGTAATTACCATGATTTTTATAGGCATCTTGGCTATGCTCATCAATCTAATACCATCAAAAAAGTTCTGCGTAGTCTGTGGCGACCCGTCTATAGATGATTTCTGCTGTGAAGGTTGTAAAAATCTCCATTATGATGAGGAGGAATTGAGCCGAGAAGAGGAGATAGACGAAGATGATGAGCAGGAGATAATGGAGAGAGAGGAAAGGATAAGTAAGGCATTGCCTTAAAGGGAGGGAACATGAGAGATAAAAAAGGTCGATTTGTGAAAGGAAATAGAGCCTTAAAATTATCGCTAAATCATTCTGGGAAGTTAATTATTTTATGGCCCCTAGAAAAGAGATTGCATGGTGAAGTTATCTGGAGATGTATATGTGCATGTGGAAATGTAATTGAGGCAAAAGCAAATTTATTAAGACGAGAAATAGTAAAATCATGTGGTTGTCTCTTAGGGGAAATGAATAGAAAAAGATTAATAACACATGGTAGTTCTAAAACAAGGCTTTTTAAAATTTGGGTTGGGATAAGAAAGAGATGTCGTGGAAAAACAAATCGTAGTCAATATTATAAAGGAGTTAAAATCTGTTCAGAATGGGGAGCTTTTGTGAATTTCAAAAAATGGGCGTTGAGTTCTGGTTATAAAAATTCTTTGCAAATAGATCGAATTGATTCTGCCTTAGGTTATTATCCCGAAAATTGTCAATGGATTACACATTCTGAACATAGTAAAAAAACTTGTTTAAAAAGATGGAGGCAAAAAAATGACAATATTTAAAGATTCTAAAATGGAAATAGCCTATCTCAAAATGGGCTTGTACGGAGAAGCGGGAACGGGAAAATCATTTACAAGTTCAAAGGTTGCCATTGGCTTACATAAGTATGTCAAAGCTACAAAGCCTATTTTTTTCTTTGATACAGAAACAGGATCAGATTTCCTTCTTCCCATGTATAAGAAAGAAAAGGTTAAATTAAGAACAGCAAAAAGTCGTGCTTTCAAAGACCTTCTTCAAGCTGTGGATGAAGCCGAGAAAGAAGCTTCGGTATTAATTTTAGATTCTATCACACATTGTTGGAATGAAATGCTATCTGCATATCAGGAGAAACATAACATCAGTAGGATAACCCTTCGGCACTGGATTCCATTGAAGCAAATGTGGAGAGAGTTTACGAATCGATATGTTAATTCTAATTTGCATATAATAATGTGTGGTCGAGCTGGAGTAATTTGGGATGACGTTGAAGATGAAGAGGGAATTAAGGAATTAAAAAAAGTCGGAACAAAAATGAAGGCAGAAGTCGAGACCTCTTACGAGCCATCGCTTCTCGTTGAACTTGAGCGGGCAAGTAAATCGGCCAAGACTGGTAGCAAATGGATCCATCGAGCTTGGGTAGTTAAGGATAGATTTGACATTATCAATGGCCAACATTTTGATAATCCTGGATTCGAACAATTCCTGCCACATATTAAATTATTGAATTTGGGTGGTAAGCACAGGGCAATAGACCAAGATAGGAATTCTCAAGATATAATCAAAAGCAATAATATCGGTGAGGGGAAGTTCAGGAGGATAAAGATCCTGACAGAGAAAGTTCAGAATGCGCTTTACCGAGCTTTCCCCAGTCCAAATAAAAAAGAGGATAAGATCGGAAGATTGGATTTGCTCAAGAAGGCCTTCGACACAGATTCTTGGACCGATGTCTGCTCTTTAAGGCATGAGGATCTGGAAGTCGGATTGGCAATAATCGAAAGTGAAATAAAAAAGGAGGCAAAAAGTGAAAAAGGAAAAGATTAAACCGCTATTTATAGTAAAGGCATATGCACGCTACTTCATACGAAGAGCAAGAAAAGTGTTAAATATGAAAATTGCGGAATATGATTCACTTCATGTCGATTTGCACGACTTAGATTCTGTAGGTGTCTGGTTTTTTTGTAAAACAGATGTTATCGCTCATGTTCAATTCAATGTTGATGGTCGAGTAAAGGATAAAGATGATATAATAGACAAACGAAAGGAGGC
>SOKM01000220.1 GCA_004375785.1 Candidatus Cloacimonadota bacterium
GTAATGATGATATGGTCGGCTTTATCCTCAATTCTTAATGAGTAAGGATTTCCTTCAGTAATATTACTTGGCGTCTTAAAAACTTCAGATGCTATAAATTTGTTTTTCTCACTCTGAGAGATATGGGTCTGAAAGTTAATTGTGCCATAATTGGAGGTTGCACCAGTAATCCTCTTTGGCTCAAATGGTGAAGAAATATCAAAGATATAAGGAGATTCAGAAAAACCGTAAAGGTTGAATTCGTAGGTTGTGTCGAAAGGTGCATCCTCCATAATAGTAAATTCAATATTATTATTAGACGCCTTGTAGTTCTTGTAGAAAGAAACCTCAAAATAGTCTATGTATATTTCATCTCCCCCACCACTTTTATGTATTCTTAATGTAATGGTATCCTCACCTGAAGATAGATTACTGCCTCCGCAACGCCAGGTATAAGGAAAGTCTTTATTCACACCTGACCAGGTTGTATCACAAATTGGGATACTGTTCATCTGAATTTCTACATTATGGGTTAAAGAAGTAGCACCGTAAACAGCAGTAAAAAGTTCAAAACTGTCACTATAAAGATTTGCAACAGTAAAAGAAAAATCACGAGAAAGTGAATTAACATTTTGGGGAAGAATAACTTTTTCCCATACCCAACCAAATCCTGATTTTGCAGGACAGAGATGGTTTTCTTCGAGGTGTATCGTCTTTTTGAAACAGGAGGGAGTATAGGGCTCATTAAAGGATGGAATTCCATCTATTATCTCCATTCTCTTACCTTCGTTCTCGCCCCAGGTCATCCAGTAGATATTAGTATCAGTATATGGGTTATGGAAGAGTGGAACATCACTATTTATTGAACACCTCTCCCATCCTGTAAGCGATAGGCCATAGAAAAGTATATAATCGTCCGTGTCAAATGACCCGTCTTCTTCACCTGAAATGTATATGGGTATATGGTAAGGGATTGTATCATTCGCACCAGGAACATTTGTGATTGAGAAACTCTGCACTCCACTCCCACCATTGTAAATCTTTATTGTTCGCGGATCGATATTATCGGGATTAATGTTGTAGCTTTTAAGATAGTTATACCCGAGCTTATAAATTCCATCTTCTGAAACCTTGATTTTATACCAGGGTGAATAGTTGAGCAACCCACTACTACCTGCTTTTTTCTTTTCCCTCCATGATTTTGCATCATTGTAATTAATAAGGAGTTTTTTTAATCTACGCTCAGTAGGGACACCCAGAAACCTCTGTTCTCCCTTTCTTTTCTTCTCACCGGAAAATTCAAGTTTTACTATTATTGAATTATAAGATGTAAGTTCATTTAAGGAAGGATTAAATTGAAATGGATAAATGGCAATTTTTACAATCCTCTGATGATGGAGAATTTTGTCATACAGTGTTTCATAATCCTTTCCTGGGAAGTATGCGTCTTTCTCATAAATTGAAAGGTCTTCTTTAATCTTTAAGTTTTCCCACATCATTTGAAAAACAGGAATAATTCTTGTGTTCTTTATCGTCTTTTTTCCTTCCTTCTCGACATAGATATTTACATCCTCTACTCCTAACGGAATAGCAAAATGTATATATTTCACGGGGAGTGCAGGCTTCCCAATATCATTTATCATACCGGTCCCAATTACATCTATCCTTGCATATGCTCTGTTGTCAATCGATACTGGAGAGATATTATAGTCCTGCAATCTAAATTCAAATGTAAGACCCTTTGCTGAAGAACTGATTATTTTAATATCTTCTGCATAAAGGGAAGAAATGATAAATACTAAAACGATGCTGCTTATTAATCTTTTCATTCTCACCTCACTTCTTAGAGGTTCTGGTTTGTTTAGTCTATTTAGTTTATTTAGTTTGGTTCGTCATTGCAAGTTTGTCTCACCTGCTCTGCTTTCTATTTTACATCTTCGCAGGCTAAAGCCTGCGGCTACCTTTCATCCTACATCCCGTATTATCTCTGCAGAAATTTCCCTCTTCTCTCTTCACTATTCGCTATTTTCTACTTGATCTTCTCCGCTTCATCTAT
>SOKM01000221.1 GCA_004375785.1 Candidatus Cloacimonadota bacterium
CACTCCATATTCAATGTAAGTTTTATCATCAGATATTTTCAATTTGAAACGGCACTAGTTAACCTTCTAAATTAAAATAGTTTTTGATGACCGCAGATTTTATTTTTTATATCATTTACAAGGATGCGGATCATCGCAAGAATTGAAAATATACATTAAAAACCTCGATTTGTCAACTAAAATGAAAATAAATTTTCTTGACTTATGAGGATGTTTGTTATAAAAACTTAATATGGACAGAATACTGAAAGACGGAAAATATCTTACCTTTCTTGCCACTGTTAATTTCTTATTATGATAAACAGGCCAGAAGGATTTTTCTATATTATTTTTCTCTGTGTCTATATAATTTTTTTTACAAATTGTGCAAGTGGAAATGAAAAGGAAGTAAATAAGAAAGTGGGTAAAAAAGAATTTTCCAGAAGAGTACTATCCTATGATGAGCAAATAGCTGCTTTGAAGCGGATGGAGCCTGTTTTGCCAATTAAGGATGCGCATATTACGACTTTTGACGGTCAACTTCCAAATGCACCGAGGAAATACAGGGGCGGTTTTCACGAAGGATTTGATTTTTACAATGGCTTTTGTGGAGTAAGGATCGAAAAAGGCACACCCGTTCTGGCAATAGCAGATGGAGAGGTGGTAAGAGCGGACACTAATTATACCGAGATAGAAGCTGAGAAAAGGAAAATGTTATTAAAAGAGGCACATAGCCTTGGGTTTACCCCGGATTCCACACTTGATATTCTGAGGGGAAGGCAGGTCTGGCTTGACCACGGAAGTGGTATAGTAACAAGATACTGCCACCTAAGTGCGATTCCCGCTGGGCTTAAAGGAAAGGTTAGAAAAGGAGATGTTTTAGGTTTTGTGGGTGGTTCAGGGACAAAATCGAAGGTTCCCCATCTCCATTTTGAGATAAGACTTGGCAAGGATTTTCTTGAAAAAAACAAAACCCCGAGTGAAATAAGGGAAATAATGAAAGAGATATTTAAAAAGTAAAAGGAAAAATTGATATAGACTTTATTTATGAAGATACTCGTTATTAGATTTAGTTCGCTTGGTGATGTTGTTCTTATTTCTCCTCTCTTCCAGAAGATAAAACATCTTTACCCAGATGCTCGTCTAACATTCCTTACAGATATTAGATTTGTGAGACTTTTTAAAACTGACCCTAATATAGACAGAATAATGCCATATGACGTTTCCTGTGAAAACCTGATGTATCTTATCCTTTTCCTCAAGAAGGTTAGAAAAGAACGTTATGATATTATTATTGATTGTCATATCATTCCGCGCTCACTTTTCTTTCTTCTCTTTTGTCGAGCAGTAAAAAGGTTGAGGCTCAAGAAATTTTCTCTCAAAAGAAGGAGGATGGTTAAATTACATAATAGAAAGAAGATTCCACACATAGTAGATAGATATCTTGCAACCATTGAAGAAAAAGATACTAATGATTATAAACCAAGGATTTACTTAAATAAAAACGAAATAAGTAAATTTGGCTATTTGTTAAAACAGAAGAAAAAGGGAAGAAAAATTATGGGTTTTGCTCCTGATGCATCAAAGAAGACAAAGGTGTGGCAGTTACAAAAATTACGAAACCTTGCTTTAACATTAACGGAAAATGACAATGTTTATATTGTTTTCTTTGGAGAAAAGAACGAAATCCCTTTTGTAAGGAAGATTAAAGAAGGATTAAATGATACATATCTCGACCTCACAGGAAAAACAGATGTTAGAGAACTTGCACTTTTCCTTGAAGGTTGCGATGTTCTGTTTACAACCGACTCAGGGCCGATGCACATTGCTGTTGCCGTTGGTACACCCGTCGTTTCTATCTTTGGTCCCACTGTTCCCGAGTTTGGGTTTGCTCCTTATGATAAAAGGAGCGTGATTATCTCAAAACCCCTTCACTGTCGGCCATGCAGTCTGCACGGAACGGATACCTGTTCTCTGGGACACCATAAGTGTATGGAACTCATTGAAGTAGAAGAAGTTAGAAAAGCGATAAAGAGGCTGCTTGCTGTAGAATAGTCAAGGATAAAGGTTAAAGGATAAAGGATAAAGTGAATGAGAAAACTGACAATACTTGTAAGGTCACCGAACTGGATAGGTGATGCTGTTGTTTCTACGGCAATTTTAGGACCATTGAGAAAGCATTTTCAAAATGATAAGATCGTGGTTGTTGCGAAGGATTATGTTTCTGGAATTTTCGAGAACAATCCATACGTAGATGATATTATTATTTTTAAAGGGTTTAAGGATATTATAAATAAGATAAAAGGGGATATAGGAATTATATTACCGAATTCCTTCTCATCAGCCCTTCTCTTTGCATTAAGTGGCATTAAGAGAAGAATCGGATATAAAAGCGAAATGAGGTCTTTCCTGCTGACAGAAGCAATTGACTTGCCGAAGTTAAAAAAGGAGCATCTTGTTGAAAATTACAAAAGAATAATAATTCATTTAGCTAAAGAGGAAAACCTGAATGGTTTTACGCCCAAACTTTTTTTATCGGAGGATGAAAAAAAAGAACCAATTTTTGAAAAGTTCAGCATTCCCTGCAAAACAGAACCTGTTATTGTAGACCCGGGGAGTGCTTATGGAAGAACGAAGGTCTGGCAGGTTGAAAAATATGCAGGACTCATTGACTACATAATGAATATGAAGAAACTACCCGTTATTTTACTTGGTTCGAAGGATGCTTTATACCTTGTCGAAGAAATTATTAAAAGGACGAAAAACCTACCCTTCGTGCTTACAGGAAAGTCGTCTCTCAGGGAATCAATAAATGTGATATCGAGGAGTAAACTTTTTATCTCACCTGATACAGGGGGCATGCATATCGCTGCTTCGCTTGGAGTTACCCAGATAGCTATTTTTGGTTCTTCTTCGCCTTTATGGACAGCTCCACTTAATCCATTAAGTCATGTCATTTATAAGAGACTGCCCTGTTCGCCCTGTTTTAAGAGGAGATGTCCAAAAGAAACATATGATTGCTTAAAGGAGATTACGCTCGAAGATGTGAAAGAAAAAGTAGAGGAATTACTGTGAAACAGAGAGCAATATTTCTTGACAGGGATGGGACCATAATAAAGGAAAAACATTATTTGAGGGATTATTCCGACGTTGAATTGATAGAAGGAGCAATAAAGGGGCTAAAATTGCTCAAGAAGATGGGATTTAAACTCGTTATTATTACGAACCAATCGGGTATAAAAAGAGGGTTAATTACTGAAGATGAACTTGAAATGGTGCACAGAAAATTAGAAGAGTTACTCTTAAAGAAAGGTGTAGCAATTGATGGTATCTATTTCTCTCCCGACCTCCCTATTGAAATATCCAGAACGAGGAAACCCCAGACTGGACTCTTAAAAAAAGCAAAAGAAGAACTTGGATTAAAATTCCGGGGTTCATACTCTATTGGTGATAAGAAAGAAGATATTGAGATGGGGAAAAAAAAAGGGTTAAAAACCATTCTTGTCCTGACCGGTTACGGCAGGGAAAACTCAGGAGAGATTAAGCCTGATTTTGTAGCAGAGAATCTGCTTGATGCTGCCTTGTGGATAAGAAAAAATTTTCTTAAAAAAACTTGACAATTTTCAGTTTTTTTGTTATAATTTGTTGAGGTTGTAGAAAAAATGAAATTAGGAAAACTTCTTATACAAGAAAATCTTATTACAGAAGAGCAACTTAACAAGGCGTTGAAGGAACAGGAGAGTAGTGGAGAAGGACGACTTGGTACCAACCTTATTAAACTTGGGTATCTTTCTGAACGCCAGCTGCTTGCATCCCTTTCAAAGCAGCACGGTGTACCAGGAGTTGATTTAAATACTGTAGAAATAGATGATGCTGTTTTAAATCTTATCTCTTCAAATATTGCAAAGAAGTATGAGCTTGTTCCACTTTCCAGGGTGGGTAAGATGCTTACGGTAGCAATGGTTAACCCGAACGATATTTTTGCAATAGAAGATATTAAATTCAGCACAGGATTTGAGGTTCAACCTGTAGTCGCAAGTGAGACCGCAATCAGGAATGCATTAGAAAAATACTACGAAGGGCAGGATTTCTTAGAAAAAGTAGAAAAGGAGATGGAAGAATCTTATGAAGACGAAGTTGAAGTGGTTGGAGTAGGAGACAAAGACTCAGATGAGGAAGAAACGAGTGATCTTGCTGCAAATGTAGACTCTGGTCCTGTTGTAAAACTTGTTAATACAGTAATCACTAAAGGCGTTGAGGCTAACGCAAGTGATATTCATATTGAACCTTACGATAAAGAACTAAGGGTACGGTTCAGAGTTGATGGTATTTTAAGAGAGATTATGACTCCTCCCAAGAAAATGCACAAAGCAATTGCTTCAAGAATAAAGATAATGGCGAAGATGAAAATTTCGGAGAAACGATTGCCCCAGGATGGAAGAATAAAGGTTAAGATAAAGGGTAAGCCTATAGATATTAGAGTTGCCTCACTGCCCACAATTTATGGTGAGAAAATTGCACTTAGAATTCTTGACAGGTCGGCTATCTCCTTAGACATTGAAACTCTCGGGCTTGAAGACGAGCAGCTTGAAAAATTTATCCATTCGATAAGAATGCCTTTTGGTATTGTTCTTGTGACAGGGCCAACTGGTTGTGGAAAGACAACTACCCTCTATTCCGCTCTACAAAAAATAAATAGTCTTGATGTAAATATAACAACAGCGGAGGACCCGGTGGAATATAGCCTCATTGGTATAAATCAGGTTCAAATGCGGCCGGCAGTAGGGCTGACATTCGCAAGTGCACTCAGGTCTTACTTACGGCAGGACCCCAACATCATTATGGTGGGAGAAATAAGGGATAAGGAAACTGCTGAGATTGCAATTAGAGCATCTTTGACAGGCCACCTCGTCCTCAGCACTGTTCATACAAATACAGCTGCAGCAACTATTACAAGGTTAGTAAACATGGGGGTGGAACCATTTCTTATTGCATCTACATTTAACCTTGTTGTTTCAGAGAGATTACTCAGGAAGGTATGCTTGAGTTGTATGGAAGAGGTAGAAATCTCACCAGATTACCTGATGAGAGTGGGGCTAAAGCCAGAAGAGTTCAATGATGTGATATTCTATAAAGGAGCGGGATGTTCTATCTGTAATGGTTCTGGATATAAGGGGAGGATTGGTGTGTTTGAGGTAATGACATTGACTCCCAAGATGAGGGAATTAATTCTTGAAAAGGTTTCAACTGACAAATTACAGACAGAAGCAGTTAAAGATGGGATGAGAACACTTCGAGATATTGCAGTGGAGAAATTAAAGAAAGGTATGACGACAATTGATGAAGTGCTTAAGGAAACCACGATAAAATAACCGGAGGAAGAGTGAGGGAAAAAATTGGAACTATGTTAACAAAGGCAAATATAATAACAGAAGAACAGCTCCGTAATGCCCTTGATGACCAGAAAAAAACGGGGGAGAAGATAGGCTCTACTCTTATTAAACTTGGATATGTAGAGGATGAAACGCTTGTAAAATTCTTGAGTAAACAGTTTAAGATTCCTCCTATTAAACTCACTGATATTAAAGCGGACCCTGAAATTATTTCACTAATTAAAGCAGAGCTTGCCCATCGGTATGAAGTTTTCCCCGTCAAAAAGATAGGGAAAACCCTTATACTTGCGATGTCAAATCCAAGTGATATATATGCTATAGAGGATATAAGTTTTAACACGGGACTGGATATACTCCCCAAGGTTGCTTCTGCATTGGAGATTAATAAATTAATTAACGAACACTACGTTGTTTCAAAGGAGCTTAGCACTCTTAGAGATTTTGAAGAAGAAACAGACGATTTTGAGATTGTAGATTCAGATATTGACGAAGAAGAAGAGCAGGTGGATATCAGTAAACTTGAAGCATCAGGTAAATCCGCGCCTGTGATTAAATTAGTAAATTTTCTTATTACGGATGCAGTAAAGAGAGGAGTAAGTGATATACATATTGAGCCATATGAGAAACTTTTCAGGGTTCGTTTCAGGCTTGACGGTGTACTTCAGGAAGTTCTATCTCCTCCTTTAAGAATGAAAGCTGCAATTGTTTCAAGGGTTAAGATCATGGCATCACTTAATATATCTGAAAGAAGGATTCCTCAAGATGGAAGAATAAATGTTAGGGTTGGTAAAAAGGTAATCGACCTCAGGGTTTCGATTGTTCCTACACTTTTTGGTGAGAAGGTTGTTATGAGAATACTCGATAAGAGCAGTTTAATGTTAGATATGAGGGACCTGGGTTTTGAAGAAGATTCCCTGAGAAAATTTATTGAAGCCATAGAACAACCCTATGGAATTGTTCTTGTTACAGGACCTACAGGAAGCGGGAAATCAACAACACTCTATTCCGCTTTAAGCAGATTGAATACCAAGGAAGTCCAGATAATTACAGCCGAGGACCCTGTTGAATATAATCTAAAAGGTATTAATCAGGTACAGGTGAACGAGGACATAGGTTTTACTTTTGCAGTAGCACTGAGGTCATTCTTAAGGCAGTCACCTAACATAATTATGGTGGGTGAAATTAGAGATACGGAGACCGCTGAAATCGCTGTAAGGGCTGCTTTGACGGGACACCTTGTTCTTTCTACAATCCACACCAATGATGCTCCAAGTACTATCAACCGTCTGGTAGATATGGGAATCCCGCCTTTTATGGCAGCCGCTTCACTGAACCTTATACAGGCACAGAGGCTTGTAAGAAAGATATGTTCAGAATGCAAAGAAGAGATAGACCCTGACCCACTTCTTCTGAAAGAAGCAAATATTGACCCGAAGCTACTTGAAGGTCAAAAGGTTTATAGAGGTAAAGGTTGTTCAAGATGTAATCAGAGAGGATACAAGGGCAGGATTGCAATTACAGAGGTTCTTCCTATAACACCCGGTATCAGGGATTTGATTCTTCAGAATTGCCCCGCAGCTACAGTCAGGGAGAAGGCAAAAGAGGAAGGGTTAAATACATTAAGAGATGATGCGCTGTTGAAGGTAAAAAAAGGGGTTACTACCCTTGAAGAGGTTATTAGAGAGACAGCATCGTTGTAGGATGAGTCCAATTTAGACATAAGGCCAAAGATATGATAGATGGAGTAGATAGTAGGTGGAAGTCTAGGAATGGGAGTATAAGAGAGAGGAATAAGGGAGAATGGAAAGCTCGGAGAAACGGAGAAACATATAAATAAAAAGGGAATAAAAATAAGAAAGTGAAAAAATAGAAGAGGATTAGATAAAATATTGATGATAGAGATAGAGTTTGTAAAATAGGAGAAAAAATGACAATGAC
>SOKM01000143.1 GCA_004375785.1 Candidatus Cloacimonadota bacterium
GGCAAAATCCAGAAAGAAAACATTACTAAGGTTATCTTTGAAGGTGATTCTCGGGCGTTAAATGATATTGAAATCCTTGCCAGTATCAATTACGGCGAAGATACAATGGGTAAAGGTATCCCTCTTCCTAAAGAACTGGGCTACCTAAAATAATAGTCTTTCTTAGGTGTTAATTGGTAACATTTTAGCTTTTTGAAAATATTACATCTTCAAGTATAAATAACTTTTTACGATTCGCACATTATGGTTTCTGCTATTATTGTTGCTGCCGGTAAAGGCATTAGGATGAAGGACACCATCCGCAAGCAGTACTTAGACCTTGCAGGACTACCGATTCTGACTCATTCTGTAATGGCGTTTGACTCATGTGATCTGATAGATAATATCTTTCTTGCAGTCCCTAAGGAAGATATCGAATATTGCCTAACAAACATACTCTCTTCGCTTGAGCTTAAAAATAAGGTTAATCTTATTCCTGGTGGTCCGCGGCGCCAGGATTCTGTTTATAACGGACTTCAAGCACTAAAAAAAGAAACTAGTATAGTTGTTATTCATGATGGCGTGCGGCCCTTTATTCAACCTGGAGATCTTACGTCATGTATACTAGGTGCAAAAGATTCCGGTGCTTGCATCCTCGGCATTGCGGCCGGCGATACCATTAAGCGTGTCGGCAAATCCGGTCTTATTGAAAAAACAATTGCCAGAGACGGCATCTGGCTTTCTCAGACCCCGCAGGCGTTTCAATATGAACTGATCATAAGAGCTCACGAAACAGCACAACATGATGGATATAGCGGTACTGACGATGCACTGCTCGTGGAGCGACTGGGAATAAACGTAAGAATTATAAGCAGCAGCAGAAACAACATAAAGATCACTACCAGGGAAGATTTGACTGTAGCAAGGGCAATGCTTGAAGCAAAGCTGGTTTAAACTGCTAAATCATTAGGAGCTATTTCAAAATCGTCCTTTTGCAAGCTTGAGTATTTTGTAAAGTTCTAAAAAATAAGTTGAGGTCCTGTAATGCCGATCTATGAATACGAACACCTTGAGGAGCCCTGCTTACAGGGTAGAGTATTTGATATAAAGCAATCGATTAACGATAAACCTCTTACCAAATGCCCCCACTGCGCTGGACCGGTGCGTAAACTCATTTCTCGAATCAATATCAGCACTCCTAAAACCAACAGCGAACTGCGCGACCTCGGGTTTACCAAACTGGTAAAAAGAGACAATGGTGTTTATGAAAATGTAACGGCTCGTGATGGTGACAGCCGTATTGTACTCCGCGATAAACCAGAGACCCTTCCGAATTTGAAAAAGACTATCAAAGATTAGACCCAGTGACATTACTTTTCTTTTGCTATATTCAGAAAGAGGATGCACATAAAAATGTGCATTGACGCACAGATTATTGTGCTTGTTTTTTGAAAAACAAAGATTTTCTGTTCCCTCCTATATGCCCTATCTTTCCCCAATCTTCTATAAAATAATTTATTTAAAACTTGATAAAAGTTTTCGAATCTCCCATGGAATAAGGCTTCTCTGGTAAATAGAGACACAAAGAGCCTTCTCAATCAACAACTGTTTCTTATGTTTAATTCCAAAATTTAGTTCTTGGCACGTTTATTGATACAACTACCTGTTAATCGGGAATTCCCAATAAATCGTTTAGTGTTTCGATCAACAATTATTCATCAAAAAAAGGAGGAAACTATGCAACAAACGAAGAAGCTATTGTTCTTGTGTATTGCGGTTGCACTCGTTATGGTTCTTTCCGGACCGGTATGGGCTGAGGACTCTGGGAAGATCAACTTGAACAAAGCAACAGTAGAAGAACTAATTCAACTCAAAGGGATAGGTCAAAAATACGCAGAAAGGATCGTTGAATTCCGTGAGAAAAATGGACTTTTCAAAAAAGCAGAAGATATAATGAATGTTCCGGGAATCGGTCCTAAGATCTTTGATTCGAACAAAGACCTGATTGTTGTTGAATAATAGTATGAAATCTGCGTAGTCAACCATTCCA
>SOKM01000358.1 GCA_004375785.1 Candidatus Cloacimonadota bacterium
ATCAAGAGCCTTTCTTAAAAATCCTTTTGCCTTGTCAATCTCTCCTTTTTTTATATAACATCTCGAAAGCCATATATACGCCTCCACATTTCCCCTATCACTTGCTATTGCCTTATCTAACATCTCCACTGCCTTATCAATCCCACCACCATATTCTTCAGGAGTATTGAAATAGGTTATACCAAGGGAGAGAAGAGAGAAAGAATTTTTAGGTTCCATCTCAACTGCTTGCTTGACGTTCTTCAAGCAGAAATAACCATACTTTGCCTGCAACAAAGGATTATCAGACAAGCCTGTGATAACGCCATAAAGGTTTCCAAGAATAGTGTAGGATGCGGCAGAATTATTGTTCTTCTCAACTGCAAATTTGATATTTTCAATACCTTTCTCAGCATACCTTTTTGCTTGCTCATTTTTTTCTGATACAAGATAGAATGTCGCCAGCCTGTATTGAACAAGAGAAAGATAGTAATAATTTTCTTCCTTTTGAAATTCCTTCTCCGCCTTCAACAAAAACTCCTCATTCCACAAACTCACACCCTTCTTAAGATAATCCATTCCCATTTCCATATTTGCATTTAACCACAGAGTGGGAAGATTTAGACATAAGACAATAGACCACAGACCACAGACAATCTTTTTCTTTTGGAGTAGCAAAACTTGTTTCGCACAGAAAATCGCAGAGCGAGCTCTGTTACTCCAGAACGGAGTAGCGAAACTTGTTTCGCGATGTATTAGTCTTAAGTCTAATGTTTTATATCCTATGTTTTTCATCCTACATCATACATCCAACTATCGCAGGTAAAACCTGCTCCTACTCCTCACTCTTCTTCGGCATCTATTCTTGAGAGCTGATATTCTGATTCTCTGATAATTTGCTAATCTAATATCTGTGTTCATCTGTGTGAATCTGTGGCTAATTCTTTTACTCGATTTTTCAACTCTTCACTATCAGGAAATTGTTCTTTTCCTTTCATCCAGATCTTCTTCGCTTCATTCTTCTTTTTCATCTTAACATACAAATCACCGAGTGAAATGTAGGTCAGAACATAGTGTTTTTCCACTTTATCTGACTTTTTTTGAATCTCTAAGAGTTTTTGAAAATCCTTAAGTGCCAGTTCATATTCAGCAAACGCTGGCGGCATATTGAGATAAACCATCCCTCTTGAGTAAAGTGCTCCCCACGAGAGCGAATCTATCGCAAGCGCCATATTAAATTCTTCCATTGCGCAGCCCGCAAGAAACCCCTTCTCAATATCACTCACAAATTCAATCCTCTCAATATAAAAAAGCCCAAGCATAGTGTACAGTTCAGGAACTTTTCTCTTTTCATCAATTAACCCTTTCAAAAAATCAATACCCCTCTCCAGTTCCTTAAGCGAATCACAAACCCCCTTATATCTCTCCAGATGTCCCCATTCAGAAGGTGTTGAAATAATCTGCGTCTCAAGTGACTCAAGAAATATTTCCCTCTTTTCTGCAAGACAGATTTTTATATTAGATAAAAAAGCAAACAACATTAAGATAAACACAAATCTCATTCAATCCTCCTTTAATCTTGAATATCTGAAAACCATTATAAAGAAAAATACCACAATCCAGCCTAAGAGAACGAGCAGGTATATATAGTTTTCCTTGAGCCCCTCGCCCTTGTTTACAATGTTTCTGAGAATCTTAAGAAGAAAAACAAGAGGATTAATCTTTATTGCAATCTGTAATCCCTTCGGTAGATACTCTATAGGATAGAATGCAGAACTCAGGAAAAGCATAGGATAGGAAATAAAATTTGTCAGCAAAGTCCCCCTCTCCTCCGAACCAGAAAGTGATATGATTGGAATGGCAATCAGAATGAAAGTCAAACTTGCAAGTAGGATGGTGAAAGCAAAGGAAAAGATGTTTCCCTTGAATGGTATACGGAAAATAAAAATCCCTATAAGAAGAAGTATGAAACTCACAAAAAGCATTATAACAGCTCTGTTCAGGATGATACCTGAAAGATAGACCCAGGGTTTCATTGGCGTCGTTCGTATTCTTTTGAGATACCCCTGCCATCTGTAGTAACCGACAACAAGCCCAACACTGTGGAAAGCATCTGTAAGAATGACCATCCCAATGATGCCTGGAAGTAAAAAATTTTTATACCCGGGCACCCTACCCCATACTACAATAAAAAGCGCAAGAAGAAATACAGGAAAGAAAAACGTAAAGAACATTGCCTGTTTTTGTCTAAAGAACATCTTTGATTCTATCAAAAAAACAAGCCATAATCTTTTCATTTCTTTATTTCCTTTCCTGTCAATTTAAGGAAAACATCGTTTAGATTTACCCTGCTTACTTTGAACTCTGTGAAACTCAGCCCCATATTCTCCAATTCTTCAATAATCCTTCTTGTATTATTTGTATAGATAACAGCATTTTCGCCCAACAGTTGAACATTCTTGAAAAATGTATTCGTAAGTATCCTTTCTACGATATGTGATTTATATACAGTGACCTTCTCCTTAAAACCGAAATCTTCTATCAACTTAATAGGGCTATCAGTTACAACAATCTTTCCGTTGTCAATAATTGAAACCCTGTCACACAACTTTTCTGCCTCCTCTATATAATGTGTGCAAAGCAGAATGGTTTTCTTTTCATTCCTTAATTCAAGGAAGATATTCCAGAGTGCGTTCTTTATATGTGGGTCAAGACCGCTTGTTGGTTCATCGAGAAAAATGATTTCGGGATTACCGATTAAAGCAAGCGCTATCTCCACCCTCTGTTTCCATCCCCTGGATAATATTCCAACCTTATAATTTAGATACTCATTAAGTTCAAACATCCTGATGATTTTCTCGATGCTCACAGGATTGGAGAAAAAACTATGAAAAAGACAGAGTGCCTCCCTTACCTTCATCAATCCCGGAACTGTGGATGTTTCGAGCTGCACACCTATCCTTGCTTTAAGAAATGGAGGGTTTTTCTCAGGATTATAGCCCAGTATTGAGATCTCACCAGCATTTGCCTTTTTCAGACCAAGAATGATATTTATCAAGGTACTCTTTCCCGCACCATTGGGACCAAGAAGCCCAAATATCTCCCCTCTCTGAATGGTAAGATTCACATTATCTAAGACCTTTTTCCCATCATATATCTTTGTCAAACCCTTTACTTCTATCATTGTATTTCTCCTGCCTTTATTGCAGGTAGCCGCAGGCTTTAGCCTGCGAAAAAGTTATCATTGCGTTTCTGAGAATAAAATGCTCCTGCACCTTCTGTATTCTTGATCTTAAATCTGTTGTCTTATGTCGCGTGTCTGTAGCCTATTTTTAATTCTCTATTTGCGTTTTCCTGCCTTTTGTGTCATTGCGAGTATCCAAACGGAGCCTGTCCTGAGCCCTTCGCTTCGCTCGAGGGTAAACTCCTGCGAAGGAAAGCAATCTCACCAATACTTCCGCGATACACCGTCTCTCCGTTTCGCCCCCTTATTACCAATGCCCAGTGCCTAATGCCTTCTCTCTTCTCACTTTTCTCCTCTCTCAACTCCTTCTCTTTCACTCTCCTTTTCCCCCTTCCTCCCTACCGTCATAACATTAACAACTGCTTCATTCACGCCGTCCACCTTCAACACATTATGAATCTCATCATCAAAAAAACCACCAAGCATACAGGAACCAAGCCCAAGACTCTCAGCAACCAGCGTAATATTCTGCCCCACAATACCCGCTTCAATCAGTGCGAATCTATAGCCTCGAATTCCATATTTAATTGTTGCCCTTTTAAAAATAGATGTCAAAATAATAAGCACATTCGCATCCTCCATAATATCCTTCGAAAGGCATATTTTTGCAAGATGCTCCTTATAATCTCCGGGCTCGATAAGTTCTAACAAGTGTTTATTAACATTATAATGATATATTCCCTTATCCAGACTCTTCACATTAAAAACAATTATATATGCCTCTATGGGGTAAAGGGCACCTGCAGAAGGATATGCCCGCAATGTTAATTCTATATCATTCAATCCTTTAATGGTACCAGTAATACCAAGGCTAAAATGTAATAAATCAGCCAATTCCTGCAACTCAATCTGTTTACCTGAATATGCTCTTTCACTCCTTCTCTTTTTAATCAATTTTTTCAATAAATTGTCTTCTTTAACCTCGGGTAATGTAATCGCTGTATAGCCAGGATATGCTTTGTATGCTTTTGCTATTCTTTTCAGGATATAAGGTGTTTTTAAAATTATATCAATATTATAGAAAAAATCCCTATCAATATCATGAAGTTTTGTATTCTCGTGAAAAATTTCTGAAAGAGAGAATTGATCATTTTCAACAATGGCCACGTTTAAGTCCTTAATCTTTTCAACTATCATCTCACCTCCGTTTTATGGAAAAGGATGTGGAAAAGGATTCAACTCTTCTCTCCTTAAGTTCTTCCCCCATTTCTTCGGCACCTCAACCAATCTTTTACTACCCTTAAAAGGAAAATTATGATTGCCGTGTAATGGAATAAGTTCAGGCACAATTACCTTAACTACATAAAAACCTTCATCTCTTACATCTTGAGTTGTCAAATCTATAATAATAACATCCATTTCTTTCGCTTTCAAAATATTAAGAATCACTTTGAGGTTTCCAATAATACTCTCAGTAGAGAGTTCTTTCAGGTCTTCTTCAACAATAAAATTATTTGAATCAGTGATGAAATCAAAGACAAATTGATATTCAGGCATTCTTGTATAAAATTCTCCATGGTCATCAAAATCCCCTACATCGCTGAAATCCTCTTTATAAATCTTTTTTTCCTCTCCAAGTTTATAAAGCAAGAAAGAGGTTGCCTGTGCACTCTCAAGAAGGCTCTTTGATACTGCCTTTAGGGAAGATAAATTGGATGATGCTCCAACACATACAGCAGTTCCAAAATCCATTTCTCCAAGAGAAAGTGTAAAGAAGATTGGAATAGATATATCACTCGTTATGTCACATATATAGTGCTTCCAGTTTGGTAAGTTGTATCTTTCCTCAAAAAGTTCTTTTAATCTGCTTAGTGAATCTATCCTTAATTTTGATACATCTGGTCTCAACATCCAGAAAAGGATGAAACCATCCCTCTCTATTACCTCATACAATCCATAAAGTATTGCCTCTTCAAGACTGCTTCTACAGGATAGACCAGTGGAAGTTGGGTAGGAAATTATTGTTTCATCTTCTCTGTATCTGTAAGGCAAAAAAACCATCTGGGCAGGAATCATTATTTCTCTTTCGCTGATAAGTGAAAATCCCTTCACCCAATTTATTTTTTTAACATCAGTAAACGGAGAAAAAGGGAAATTCTCATCTCTGTATTGTTTTGATGAGAAAAGTGCAAATTTTTCTGGTTGAACTGCCTGGTTTTTAATATCCTTAAAACTGCTATATAGTAAATCCCTATCATCATAAAAACCAGAGCAGTATCTTTCAAGTGCCTCTGATACACCTGCAATCAGAGCATCTTCTTTTGTAAGACCTGCTGCACCATGCCTCATAAAGCATTTATTATCCATAAAACTCAAAGTGTTACAAAGCCGACAGCATGTTGAAAAAATAGGTGGTTCACTATTCGCTCTTGTTATTTCAATAACATTCTTCACAATTCCCACCTTTGAGGAAATAACCTTTTCCACTTTTCTGAGTATCTCTTCTTTTGAAACTTTCTGTGGCTCTTTTAACTTCACAATTCATTCCTTAATAGGTTCCTGCCAGATAGAAAAAGGCGCTTTTTCTTTTACTCCACAAACAGGACATCTTGGTAATTTCAAAATATGATGCACCTTCGTCTCCATTGTCAGCCAGTTTATAGTATAAATTTTTCCCAATGTCATTGCCGATACAACACCAGACAAATATTTTATTACCTCCAGAGCCATAATCCCACTTAAAATCTCAATAAAGGGTGAAAGGTAACTCTTTTTATTAAGTATTTTTTTGTCTGCATTCTTAAAGAGCCTTAATTCCTTATATAGATTAAGATTACTTTCTTTCCTGAGTTCAAAACATCTATAACAAGGTGTCTTGTAAGGAACAACAAGAGGCCCTATAATAGTTTCTACCTCTCCAATATCAGAAAAACTTATCCAAGGAACTTTATTTTTAAAATTACATCCATTAATTGAGTCAAGTTCTTTGATTGAAATATCTTCATCAGCAACTATAAGAAAATCAGGGTTATTAAATAATATATCTTCTTCACACAAAGTATCATAGCTTTTTTTTACAAGATGGCTATGTGAGGATGATAACTGCTCGAAATCCATATTTAATAAAGATTTATTGATTCCTTTTTTACAAAAAAATGTTATTTCCCCAATCCCTGAATTAATTAAATTCCTTACAAGGGGAAAGAGAAAATTCTTTGTTCCAACTAAATTAACTTTTGCTTTTTTTAAGCTTATTTGCATTTCGTATTTCTCTTCATTTTGTCTATATGAAAAAAATTTTATCTGATGTTTGAATGTATCAATCTCTTTTTTAGAAAGGAGTTCTAAAGATGGACAATTATCTGTCTCCACAATCTCATATTTCTTTAACATTCCTAAAGTTGATAAAATTGACTCGTTATCAATCTCCTTTAAAGAGTCTAGTATTTTTTGGGTTGAATATTTACCGTTTAATAACGGCAAAAGTTTCGGAAGCAAAGTCGTAGATAAATTACCTGTTACTTTTATTATAAAATCATTATTTTTCTTGAACAACAACCGACCATCATCCTTAATAATTTCAAAATCCTTTAATTTAAGATGTTCTGACAATTCTTTTTCCATAAGAAAATACTCCTTCTTGGCAAATTTTAATAGGAGGACTGCTCTTCTTTTTAATTCACTTCCCCTTCTGTTTTGCAGCAACAGCAACATGGACAACAGCAGCAACAACAACCTCCAGAAGCTACTGGAGAGTACTCTTCATTACCCAGTACTTCTATATTTAAATCAGTTTTTTTCATATTTCTTTCACCTCCTTTCTATTTTGCATTTTTATTATAAATATAACAGCAGTCCTCCTATATATTATTTAGAAAAAATCTTTTCTCTCTTTTTGTTATACTCCCTGTAATTTTCGTCTTCCTTCTTATTAAACCATAAATAGTCAAAAATGCCTTCTGCCGGAGGTTGGGAATGTTCAAAAGATGGGTCAGGATTCTGTAAAAATCGGATTCGATGAAGGGATTGATTATAAAAATTGTTCTAATTATAGCGGAAAGGATGAGAATCTTTGAGAATAGGAGTATGATATTTGATTGTGAAAATAACTGGCACAATATTA
>SOKM01000304.1 GCA_004375785.1 Candidatus Cloacimonadota bacterium
ATGTTGGGGACAAGCCCCAACGCTACAGAGATTGACTCCTCACTATGTTCATTATTCTCCTGCTTGTCGTCGTTCTTTCTCCTTCGAAGAAAGTTCACGCTCACGAAGTTTACACTGAAAGAAGTGAATGTGTTCGCTCGCAATAACGGGGTTTACTGAGTATTTACAATCTGTGTAATCTGCCTTTGTAATCTGTGTAATCAAAAAAACTCTATATTTAATGCTTTCCTTTTTTTCAGAATTGTGCGGAGATGTGCAGGATGGGCGATACCCTCTGCTGAGTTTTATAACTCTTTTCTTCTTCATCCCAGACATAGGTCCACTGATAATTTAACATAAACGCTGTGAAACTGTTAATCCAGTATCCCAATAGGCCCTCGCTCACTGTATTTTCATCGAGAGCAAATACTTCTTCAAGGGTAGAAATACTAACCTTATTGTATGCCACTCTCGCAATTAAATTTGTGTTTGGAAGAAAAGCTCCAATTAAAGTTACAACCCCACTTGAGTCAACACCAAAAACCGTCTGGTATGTTCCAGCAATATCAAGCACTGGCGGAAGAGAAATTGATGCCTTTGAGAATAACCCTTTGGAAGGTTCAAGATACCTCATATCCAGCATCTCCAGTTTTGTCTGGTTGTTTGCACGATATTCAATCCTTTCCTTTTCATAAAAAGCTCCAAAAAATCCCGGCTCATAACCCTCTCCGCTATTGATGTAAGCTGAGAAAAGACTGAGTTTGGGAGAAGAAACGTTTCGACCCTGTAATAAAAGTAGAACCCCCAACATAGTCCCCATTCCATGTTCTTCTATCTTCGCGACATCTATAAGTAAGCCAAGTTGAGAAGTTCGGGAGGGAGAAAAAAGGAATGTAACATCTCCTCCATAAATAGTGACAGGGTCATCTGTTTCATCGTCCCCGTCCTGGTTTATATCTTTTGCCCCGGACACTCCCGCTTCAAGGTTTCTGGAAATCTTCAGTCCAACCCTTCCTCCAAATACATCCGGCTTCTCAAGAGCGTTTAACATACCATCTAAATCTATAAATGGACTTCTCAGCGCAAGAATAGCACCTATCTTTCTGTTGCTTTCATCCGACTGGTTCATATAATTCTGCATTATGGAACCGTATCCAATTGTATAATTATCAATCTTTCCCCCCATAAGAAAGAAAGGCTTACCAGCATTTCCAAGTCTAACATAATTTAATATTTTCTCATATTCAAGGTCTGCCTCTCTGAACTGACCATCTCCGTTAACAAGAAACTCAAGGTCGAATTTAGCACCAAAATAGGAGAAGTCCATTTCCGGGTGTGTCGTCAGTGAGTACCAGTTTTCATCTTCAATATTTGTAATACCTACACCCATGTTCAGTTTTATATGACGATAGCTCAGGTCAACGCTTCTTTGAAAATCATCTGGTAGCATGGATAACAATGGTATTTTCGACCTTCTCCCCCTGATGGGAAGTGTTCCGTCCAGGTTAACATCTTTTAGTTTTGGTTTTAATGCATATGCCTTCTCAAGTTCCCTCTGCGACTCCTCATCTCTTTTTGCTCTTTTGTATATAATGCCCATATAAAGATGTGCTTCTGGATAATCGGGGTTAATTTGTAATGCCGACTCAAACTCCCTCTCTGCCTCTTCATCTTTATTAAGAGATAGATATATAACACCAAGTCCACAATACGCCAATGGATAGAGAGAGTCAATCTCAATTGCCTTCTTCATTTCAACAGATGCCGTGTCGAGTTTACCCCTTCTGTAAAATGCATATCCCAGGTTCACATAGATAACAGAGTTATTAGGAGTGGTTTTGCTTCTTTCTCGAAAAAATCCAATTGCTTCGTCTGTTCTGTCTAACATTGCATAAAACGATTCTATTAGATAATACGGTTCTTCCAATTTGGGGGTTACTGAAACCGCCTTTTTAAGTTCACCTATTCCTTTTTCATATAGAGATAACTTGCCGTAAGTTGCTCCAAGTGATGCATAATAGTTGCCGTTTCTCGGGTCGAGCTGGATTGCTTTTGTATATTGTTCAACCGCTTTTTCGTACTCCCCTTCTCTGAAAAATTTATTTCCCGAAGCATAGTAATCACCTGATTGCTGAGCAAAAATATTAACTGTGGATAACGCAAAAAATAGAATTACTATACATAGAGATTTCATACCCTCTCCTTCAGTCTATGCTGGCGCCCTTTTAGAAGGGCACCAGCATAGATTATGGGATTAATTGAAGATGAGATTCCAGGTGTATGTTCCGCCCGCATCAAGGTGTCCTGTTATAGGTCCCCACTCCCAATCCGTATACGGTGCATAACCATAAAGAAGTATGGTTCCAGACCCTACACCGTTAACCCATCCTACGTTTCCAGAGTATATGATACCCCTGTCGTAGCCGTCAATGTATACTCTAATATAATATGGGGTATCATTATTGATAATAACTGTCCCTATCCCCGCTCTTGCGGAAGAAGCAGCCTTGTATTGTTTTGCAAGTTTTCTGAACTTTTTAGCTGCGTCCTTATCCCCTATTCCAAACTTATCATCTTCATATACGTCTGCAAGTTTCTCTGCAAGTTCAGCATTCTTCTGCTCTTTTGCCAGCTCAGCGGTCTCTTCAAGCAGTGCTTTACCGGTGATGATAGAACTTTCCTTTTCAGAAGCCTTTTCTGCGTATAGTAGTAACAAGGAAGCCGCTATGAGCGTGTTCCCGTCATTATGTTCCCTTCCCTTATCAATCATTTCTCCAATATCTGCAAGAAAATGATAGTCCGGGCCTAAATCACCCATTATATTTTGGTACTTCAGGGACTCAACGGGTTTCTCCATCTTTGTCCCAGCTGCTTTTCCCTCTCCCTCTTTATCCTGTGCAAAGATAAGAGTGGAATAGGTAAGGAAAGAAACGGCTAAAACGAGAAGCACAATCAGGAGTATCTTTCGATTTCTCATCTTGTCTCCTTTCTTTTACAGCAATTCTATAGAGATAATGCTGTTATGGTTAAAAACCTTCTTCCTGCGGGAAGAACCCTTCTTTGATTCCACCACCTCCTTTCTTTTAAGCATTACATAAGACATATTACTATTCCCAATCACCGAAAAGCACAAAAGGTGCCCAGAAGTATGGGGAAGTATAATCGGATTCCTTGAGCATATACCGCTGAGCCTCACAGATAGAATGCACCTTGTTGTTTTTCTTCAGGTTTCTATAAAAATGTTCCATCAAGAGCACCGTCGCCTCATCAGATACATACCATAGTGAAGCAACAACTGATGGGGTTCCTGCAAAAATAAAGGCACGTGTCAAGCCAACAAGGTCATCGCCCGAAGAAAATTCCTCCCCTGGTACATAACTGCTGAGCTCTCCTGTCTGACAGGCGCTTAGAGTAACAAGATAACAGGAGAGGTCAAGACCAAATATTTCTCCTGTTGTAAGGTTACCATCGTTCTCCTCTGATGGAGTTAAAAGAATCCTTGAGAAAATAGGTTCAGCCCGGTTCAATTCACCATGTGTGGCAAAATGGATAATGTCATATTTACCGACAGTCTCTTTTACCCTATCCTCTGTTGCTTCATTATCAACATATGTTTTTATACCAGGAAGTAGTTTCTTATTACGGAGCAGTTTCTCCTCGGTGAGTGTCCCGGGTAGATTACCCCAACCAGTATGGTCGGAGAAATCAGATTTTGCAAAAACTATAGATTTCTTCTTTCTCTTGCTGTTTTTAGAATGGGCTATTTTCAGGATAGAGCAGGAGGGTGAATAGAAGAGGTCAAAGGATTCAACAAAGAATGTCTCTTTCTCAATATCTGAAAGAAGTGCACTAAAAGGAAGATGGTGAAGTATGCCGTGAGGCACAATACAGACTCTTCTTTTTCCCTCTAACTCCGCCTCTATCGGCATTATCAGTTCTTTATAAAGCTTACTCGAAATAGGCTGCCATTCACCGAAGTCCAGGAGAAGCATTCTAAGCGAATTAACATCTTTATAGAGTTCCCTGGGACTGAGCCTCAGCTTCAGTCCACTCACATTTTTACTGTCGACAGCAAAAAGATATACACCGTTATGGCATAGAAAATATTCAAGCACTATGGTTTCCTCATCAATCATCTCCTGGAATGCTTTGAGGTCTATCGGTTCTACAACCCTTAGTGTAAGGTATTCGGGGTACCTCTTTTTTAACTTTTTAAGAATCCTCTGGTGCTCTACGAATGCTTCCATTTTCTCCGTCTCATCAGAAAGGAGTTCTATCTTGCGAGAAAAAAGTTTTTCCTTCTTTACCAGTTCCTTTACATCCCTGGGCAGTTTTTTCAATGCTATTGATTTCCCACCAAGCATATCGAGAAGTGCTCTTGACTTTGCTCTCTCTACATAATGAAATGCTTCTTCAATCAACCCCTTCTTGAGTAGAAGAGCTATCAACTCTTCATAAATCCTTATTTTATCCTCGATGAAAGAGGATTTAAATTCCTGAGTTACAAGCTCCCCCCTCATAGTTTCAACAATCCCTATTGCTTCCTTAAGTGCATCTCTTCCCTCTTCTATAAAACCCCCATTTTTGTATGCAATACCAAGGCTTGCAAGCGACATCGCCTTAAGTCCAGGGAAATCAACTTTCCCTATCAATTCGACTGCTCTTATAAAATGAAGCACTGCCTCCTTATAATTCTTTTTTATCATATGGATGTTACCAATATTACTGTATGCCGTAACCTGTCCCGTGACATCCTGTAAATCAGCATACATTGTGAGCGCTTCATTAAAGAGAGAAAGTGCTTCATTATATTTCTCTCTCTTCTGGTATACGAGCCCTTTGTTGTTTAATCCACCCGCCACTTCAATCTTCCTATCTTTTCTTCTAAAGAACTCTATGCTCTTTTCATAACACGCTAATGCAGAATCGCTGTATTCACTGAAGTATTCACTTACATCAAAATATGCATTACCGAGGTTTACCACCGCAGTTGCAATACCCAATGAATCACCTTTCTTCTCATACAACTCCTTCACATCCCTCAGGTATTCAATCGCCTTATCAAATTTTCCTATCTCTTCATAAACAAGGGCAATGTTATTGAGTATCTCTGCCTCTCCTTTAATACTTCCCTCTTCTCTTATCTCTCTAAATATCTTCAGTGCCTGCTCGAGTAAGAGGAGGGATTCAGCATAGTGTCCCCTCTTTCTTTCTACGGCTCCCAATTCCCTGAGATTATCAGCTACACCCTTTCTGTTATCCATCTTTTCAAAAAGTTTCATAGAGCGTTCGTAGTAAGCCCGTGCACTATCATATTCGCACATTCTATAATAGACATTTCCTATATTATGGAGATTGTCAGCTTCTCCCCTTGGAAAGTCTATCTCTTTTGCCAATTCACACGATGCTTTATAATAATGGAGAGCTGAATCCAGATCTGCTTTAACCTCGAAGAGATGACCAATATTGCAACCTATAGCTGCTCTATCCTGTTGGTCTTCGATTTCGTCAAAACCCGGGGTCTGGAGAATCATCAATGCCTTCTTATAATGTTTCATTGCTTCTTTATACTTGCTTTTCTCTTCGGCAATTATTCCGAGATTATTATATATCTTGAGCTCTCCTCTCTTATCACCAATCTCCTGGAATATCTTAAGAGCATCTCTGTAGTATTCCTCTGCTTTCTCCAATTCATTATAATAATACCCGATATTTCCCAGACCCTTTAATGCAAATGCTGAGAATTCTTTCTTTTCACCCGCTCTTGCATCTTCAAGAACCTTTTTATATAACTTATAAGATTCCTCAAAATGCTCTATTTCAAGGAGTGAATCTGCGAGTTGAAGATTTTTCTCTATTTCTCTATTGGAAAAATCATTTTTTTCTGTAACCAGAGGCTGAAAAAAAATGGAGAGGGAGAGCAAAAAAGCAATGGGTAACATTACTCACTTTCCTTTAATTTCTTGTATATATCAAGTTCCCGATTGCTCTCTTTTATGAGCCCAAAGACATTATAAACCTCGCTTAAAGAGAAATGAAAATCGGGTATATCAGGAGCAAGGGAAATCAATTCCTTTAACTCCTCTATGGCAAGTGCGTTGAGTATATAATCTTTATAAAGTTCACTGAGAAGGAGATGTGCAGTAATCTCATCCGGAGAATTTTTATTTATCGTCTGCCTTTCCTTCTCTAACGTTTCTTTTTTCTCCTCTGATAAAATTCTGAAGAGAGCCTTTTTTGATGCAATGGTCTTACCTGCTTTTTTTGCTTCTATTTCCATAACATACGATTTTTCTTTCTCTAAAGGTTGCCAATCATCTGGATATGCGAGCGATGTGTCTCCCGTTGTCGTCTCTCCTACAGAAACACCCATCCTCTGTAGTTTTAGATGGTATTCTTCGGCATCACTGATAGATGTCCATAAAAAAAGAGGTTGAGCCTCAAGTATTCTTGAATTCCCTGGCTCTAAAATAAATATTCCTGTAGTATCAACTGCTCTCACAGTTGTTCTCCCTTTGCTCCTCTCACCAGCAGCCTTGAAAGCAAAAAGAGGTTCAAAATCAGAACTTTCTTTTTCTTCAACTTCTTTTCTCTCTGTTTCATCACCTCCACCCCTTCCCCTTTCTGGTTCGATAATAATGGAAGATGAAGCTCCAATTGACCGGAACTTTCCAGAAGTATATAGAATAATTATATTACCATCATCGCCTGTTTCAATTTCATCGCCCGCAAATAGTTCAATCATTGCATCAGGCAGAATTTCTTCACCATCCCTTTCAATGTGAACAGAACCCTTGAAAGAAGTAACAATGGCGATTGCTTCCTTCTTCTCCTCAGCATTCTCAGCAGATATGAAGGTTAATAAAAATATGAAAAGTAGAACAGCAAAGGCATAATACCTTTTCATTCCTTTACCTCCGTTTTTTCCCTAATTAACACAAAAAAAAATCATTGTCAACTTTTTTTTCATTATGTTTTGTAGGGACAACCTATGTGTCTGTTCTATTTGGACGTTGTGGGGTAGCCGCAGGCTTCAGCCTGCGAATTGGAGTAGCAGAGCTTGCCATGAACCATACGGTTCAGGGCTTGCTCTGCGCTTGAATAGTAGGGGCAGACCTGTGTTTACCCTTCTTGCGTGTCATTGCGAAGGACGAAGTCCTGTGGCAATCTCGGTTTTATAAGAAACAGGCGAGGCATCTTGCCTCGCATTCGTCATTGCGGGCATAAAGGTCATGAAATGTTGTTATTTTTTAAAAAACAAT
>SOKM01000034.1 GCA_004375785.1 Candidatus Cloacimonadota bacterium
TACTAAAAGAATAATCGATAGAAGAATTAATTTTTTCTTCATTCTATACCTCCTTGATTAAAAACTTTATTGACTGTTAAAGTTCACATTACTCCTTCCAGAAGCATTTTACTGATATATAAATAATACGCAAATATAACTTTGTCAAGCAAAAAAAGATTTTTCTTGAATGATATAGGAAAAATATACGATTTAACAGGCGAGGCCCACTTACGCAAAAGCTTCAGCGGGTTGTTGTCCGCCAGAGTTTCAACGAAGGAGGACTTCCAGCCTCGCTGTGAGGCAAGATGCCTCACCTGTTGTGTGCAATATTTGAGGGTTTCTGGCTAATTTTCTTGATATGGCATTATAAAATCTTTGTGTCTTTGTGGCAAAATTTTTCTTGACATTTCAATTAATTGAAATTATATTCATATTATCTTTTTAGAGTAATGGAGGAAAAATGATAAAAAATAAAAGAAATTTTATTCTCTTGATGTTGATAGCCATTATTTCTCTTGGAGGTTGCAAAGATTGCGGAACAGCTCCTCCATTGGGGCCTCCTGATACAGAAATCATATATCCAGAGAATGGAGATACCCTAAGTAATGCTCTGATTAAATTTGAATGGAAAGGTTTAAACAACCCGGACAAATATTGCTACAAACTGGATGAAGAAACCTGGTCAGGCTGGACTAAAGATACAACAGCAGAGTTTTTCCTGGATGAAGGTTCACATACATTCACTGCTAAAGCGAGAAATAAAATGAATAGTGAGGACAAGAGCCCGGCTGTATGCAGTTTTTATATTGATGCCATAAAAGGCCCCGCCCTCTGGATAAAGAACAGAAAAACAGAAGCCCCTGTTTCCCTCCCCTGTTCAATAAAGGTTTATGCAGAAAATGTTACTAACCTGATGTTAGGATATATTAAACTGATGTATGAGAATTCAAAGATTAAGATTGGAAGTATTATAGCAGATACCACTTTTCTAACAAAAAATGGAGGAGAGATTCAGATAATTCCAGAATTTAATGACTCACTTCCATATTTAGAAGTAACCATTGGTGTAGTTGGTGGAGAACCTAAAGGGGTCTCTGGAACAGGCTCTCTTTTTACAATCAATTTTCTTCTCAAGGTTTCCGATTCTACGGAGATAGCATTTTCATCGGAAACTGAGATACGGGATACGTTAAATAATCCAATTCCACTTGACGGAGGAATGTGGTCCTGTAGCATTATACCTGAATAATAATGAAATACAGAGATGCAGGTGTAAATGTAAAAGCGGCACAGAATGCTGTGAAAAATATCAGAAGGCTTGCAAGGGAAACATTCTCAAGTTCAGTTCTTACAGACATAGGCAGTTTCGGAGCGCTTTTTGAGTTACAGAAAAAATACAATGAACCCGTCCTTGTTTCAAGCACAGACGGTGTCGGGACAAAACTCGAAATTGCTACAATGACTGAAAGGTTCGATACAACAGGCCACGACCTTGTGAACCATTGTGTAAATGATATTTTAACAGTGGGTGCTGAACCTCTCTTTTTTCTCGATTATATAGCAACTCCAAAACTAAAAGAAAAGATGATAGAAGAGATAGTCCGGGGGGTCTCAAAGGGGTGCAAAGAAAATAATTGTTCACTTGTCGGCGGTGAAATGGCAGAGATGCCAGACTTCTACAAGGAGAAACATTACGATATTGCCGGTTTCATTGTCGGTATCGTTGAAAAAAAGAAGATTCCTGATATAAATAAAGTAAAACCAGGCGACATCCTTATAGGTCTCAAGTCAAACGGCCTCCATACAAACGGTTTCTCACTCGTTAGAAAGATTCTATTTAAGAAATTAAAACTTACAGTAGAGGAATATGTGCCTGAAATAAAGAATTATATCGGAGAAGAATTATTAAGGATTCATAGATCTTATTTTTCTCTTCTCTTTCCTTTACGAGAGAGTGAAATAATAAAAGGATATGCACATATTACCGGAGGCGGGTTTTATGATAATATACAAAGAATCCTTCCACATAACTGTTCCTGTGTAATAGAAACATCCACGTGGGAAGTACCACCAATTTTTGACTTTCTCAGAAAACAGGGAAACATTCAAACCGAAGAGATGTATCGAACATTCAATATGGGAATTGGTATGGTGTTAATAATTGATGCATCGAACAAGGAAGAGTTTGAGAACTACCTGAAAGAAAAAGAAGAAGATTTCTATAAGATTGGACTTGTAGTAGAAGGTGAAAGAACTGTAGAGATAAAATTTTGAAATTAAAAATGGTTATAATTTTGTAAAACTTTTCGTCTAGGAGGGGAAAAATGGCTGATGATGAGATAATAAAGGGAATAAAAATCACACAGTTCAGAATGGAAAAAATCTTCAAGAGGGTTTTCTCTGAATCATTTTCTTTCTCTGGAAGAGGCGAATGGATGCCTCCCTGTGATGTTTATGAAACAGAAGAAAATATAGTCATACTCATTGAAATAGCAGGAATAGATAAAAAGGAACTTAAGATAACACTTGAAGGAAACTACCTGAACATAAAAGGGTTCAGAGAAGACCCATCAAAAATAGATGGAAGAAGAAATTATTATTATATGGAATTGAATTTTGGACCTTTTGAAAGACTAGTCTTCATTCCCTGCCCTATTAAAATTGAAGGTGTTCAGGTTGATTATAAGCAGGGACTCCTGAAAATTATTCTTCCCAAATTAAAAACAGGAAAAAAAGAAGAAAAGATAATAGAGATAGAATAAAAAGGAGAGGAAATGAATAACACTAAGGAAAGTAGTCCTTTTAATATAATGGATCCAGAAGAAAAAAGAGCAGATGCAAAGAAAATTCCCGAAGAATTAGCTATCCTGCCTATTAAAGGAACTATCGTTTTTCCACTAATCATTGTACCTCTTGTTGCAGTCAAAGAGAGAGCAATAAAACTTATAGATGATGTGCTGGCAGGGGATAAGATTCTCGGTCTCGTTGCACAAAAGAACCTGAAAAAAGAGATTCCAGGAAGGGAAGACCTGTACGGCGTGGGAACTGCTTCTACCATTGCAAAAATGCTTAGATTTCCAGATGGTAGTTTGAGATTACTCGTTCAGGGCTTTGCAAGGATAAAGATTGTAGATTTTACCCAGGAAGAGCCTTACCTGAAAGCAAAGACAAAGACGATAGTGGAACATTGGAAAAAAGGGGTTAAGGTTGAAGCTCTAATGAGAAACACTATTTCAATGTTCCAAACCCTTATTGAACTTTCCCCACATCTACCAGAAGAACTTGAAGCAATTGTAATAAACATAGAAGAACCAGGAAGACTTGCCGATTTTATTGTTTCAAATCTGAATTTTGAAGTAGAAGATAAACAAACGATTTTAGAAGCCTTTGACCCTATTGAAAGGCTTCAGAAACTAACTCCGATTTTAATGAAGGAAATTAATATCCTTGAGATAGGGGCAAAGATCCGTTCGCAGGTAAAGGACGAGATAGATGAGGATCAGAGAAAATTCTATCTAAGAGAACAGTTAAAAGCAATACAGAAAGAACTCGGCGAAAAGGATGAACGGGACATAGAAATCGAGGAGTTGAAAAAGAAGATAAAGAAAGCAAAGATGCCCAAGAATGTTGAAAAGACAGCCATGAAAGAACTTGATAGACTTAGAGTAATTCCCATCCAGGCAGCTGAATACCATGTAATAAGAACATATCTTGATTGGCTTGTCAATCTCCCCTGGGCTATAGAGACAAAGGATAACCTTGATATCAAAGAAGTGGAAAAGATTCTGAACAAAGACCACTACAACCTTGAGGATGTAAAAGAGAGAATTCTCGAATTCCTCGCGGTTAGAAAATTAAAAAAAGATACAAAGGGACCAATACTCTGTTTCATCGGACCACCTGGGGTCGGAAAAACATCCCTTGGAAAGTCAATCGCAAGGGCTCTCGGAAGAAAATTCGTTCGATTCTCTCTTGGTGGCGTAAGAGACGAAGCAGAAATAAGGGGGCATAGAAGGACCTACGTGGCAGCACTACCAGGCAGAATTATCCAGGGAATAAAACAGGCAGGCTCAAAGAACCCTGTCTTTATGCTCGATGAGGTAGATAAAATAGGGGTTGATTTTAGAGGAGACCCGGCTGCGGCACTCCTTGAAGTACTTGACCCCGAGCAAAACAACGCATTCAGTGACCACTATCTTGAGGTCCCATTTGACCTTTCAAAGGTAATGTTCATCACAACAGGAAATATAATTGACCCAATTCCCCCTGCACTCAAAGACAGAATGGAAATAATAACCCTGCCAGGGTATATCATCCAGGAAAAACTTGAGATTGCTAAGAACTTCTTAATCCCGAGGCAGGTTAAGGAAAACGGTCTAACAAAAAAACTCATTAAATTCACCGACAGCGCAATTCTTGAAATTATTAATGATTATACAAGAGAAGCAGGGGTGAGAAATATTGAAAGGTCAATAGGCTCAATATGTAGAAAAGTTGCAAGGAAGGTAGCAGAAGGACAAAAAACCAAAACTGTAATCAAGAAAGGTAATGTTAAAGAATTCCTTGGTCCTACAAAATTTTATTCGGAAATTGCGGAGAGGATAGGAGAAGTTGGTATTGCAACAGGGCTTGCATGGACACGGGCAGGTGGGGTAATATTATTTGTGGAGGCTTCAAAGATGCGCGGTAAGAAATCACTTACCTTAACAGGCCAGATGGGAGACGTTATGCAAGAATCCGCAGAGGCAGCTCTTTCATATATAAGGGCTAATGCAACGAAGTTAGGAATAGATGAAAATTTCTATGATAAATATGATATACACATTCATATTCCAGAGGGTGCAATCCCAAAGGATGGACCTTCAGCAGGTATAACAATGTCCGTTGCTCTTGCATCCCTTCTTACTGAAAAACCTATAAAACCATATATTGCAATGACAGGAGAGATTACACTGAGAGGGAAAATCCTTCCAATCGGGGGTGTGAAGGAAAAGGTTATGGCTGCAAAACGTGCAGGAATAAAGGAGGTGCTTTTACCTGAAAAGAACAGGAGCAATCTGGAAGAAATCGCTGAGAATGTAAAGAGCGGGATTAAATTTGTCTTTGTTGACACTATAGATGAAGCAATAAATGAAGCCCTGGAAAGAAAGAAAAAAAGTCAACCACAATGAAAATTTCCAAATCTCAATATACAAATCACAAACAATACCAAAATTACAATACAAACATACAAAAAATCTTTAGGTCATTGCGAGCGAACAAGTGAGCGTGGCAATCTCTGTAGCGTTGGGGCTTGTCCCCAACATTGATAAACCGAGATTGCTTCGGTAGAAATTATGAAAAAATACTCACAATGACAACCTTGACAGACATACTTCTATTCAAGACAAGGAACACTGGCAAAAATAATGCTTTTCAAGACAGTGAACCTTTCAGGCAAAATATTAAAATGTGAGTTAAGCAAATAAGCATTAAAAATAGTTTAATTTATAGTTTGCTGTGCAATTAAGGAGAGAGAGCAAGGAGGGTAGATGCAAAAGGACTTTGTTTCAATTGCGGACCTAACCACCGATGAAATTGATAAGGTTTTTAATCTTACAGCCCATCTTAAAAAGGAAGTAAAAGAAGGAAAAGAACATCACCTGTTAAAGAATAAAACCCTTGCAATGATTTTTGAAAAACCATCCTTAAGGACAAGGGTAACATTTGAGACAGGAATGGTCCAACTTGGTGGCCATGCCATATACCTTAGTCCTACAGACATTCAACTTGGAAAGAGGGAATCAATCCCAGATGTTGCAAAAAACCTCTCAAGATGGGTGGATTGCATAATGGCAAGAACATTTGCACATAACACTGTCGTTGAATTAAGCGAGAATGCAACTGTTCCTGTAATAAACGCTCTATCTGACAGAGAACATCCTTGTCAAATTCTTGCAGATTTCTTTACCATCCTTGAACATAAGGGAAAACTTAATGGACTTAAGATTGCCTATATTGGAGACAGCAATAATGTTTGTAACTCCATAATTCTTTTCTCATCAATATATGGACTAAATCTAAAAGTCGCATCACCCAAAGGATATGAACCGGACCCTCCAATTCTTGAGACGGCTGATAAGATAAAAAATAGAACCTTCGAACTTACGGTCTTTAATGAATCTGTATCTGCGGTAGATGATGCAGATGTGATATATACGGATATCTGGGCATCTATGGGGCAGGAAGATGAAAGAGAAAAGAGGGTAAAAACTTTTAAGGATTTTCAGGTCAATGATAGACTTGTCTCAAAAGCAAAAAAGGATGTGATTGTTATGCACTGTCTCCCCGCTCACAGGGGTGAGGAGATAACGGACGAAGTGATTGATGGGCCACATTCTGTTGTGCTCGATGAAGCAGAAAACAGACTTCACACAGAAAAAGCTCTCCTTGTAAAATTGCTCAAAAAGTAGCCGCAGACTAAAAAGACTGTGCCAAAATACCGCTTTTAGGTAGGCGCAGGCTTTAGCCTGCGAACTTAACTTCTTATAATACAATGAATTACGCAATCTAAAGGTTGCGGCTACCATGCAAAAATTCACATTTTGGCACAGTCTTTTTACCCTGAATCATACGGTGCAGGGTTTATCCTGAGCCTTTCGAAGGACTCCTCGCAATGACAGCCTTTTTTGACCTGTCTGCCGAAGCCTTGGCACAGTCAGAAGTGCAACGCAGTTGAATGAGTATTTACCAAGTATGAAAGGAGAAAAAAAATGGAAAAAGAAATAATCACTACGGTTGATGCTCCTGAAGCAATCGGTCCCTACAGCCAGGCTATAAAAGCCGGTAACTTTGTTTTTACTGCAGGGCAAATTGCTCTTAACCCTTCCACCCAGAAAATAGTAGAAGGAGGTATCAAAGAGCAGACAGAGCAGGTAATGAGAAATCTAAGAGCAATTCTTGAAAAAGCGAAGTTAACTTTCGAGGACGTCGTAAAGGTTGATGTTTTTCTAACTGAATTAGAAAACTTTTCAGAAATGAACGAAATCTATTCACTCTATTTCTCTCAGGCGGAACCTGCACGGACAACCGTGATTGTGAAAGATCTGCCAAAGGGTTCACTTGTAGAAATCTCATTAATCGCTATAGAATAAGCAATGTTGTAGCGTTGGGGCTTGTCCCCAACAAAGACAGAAACGGTGAAGAAACCAGAGAAAAATGTAGCGTTGGGGCTTGTCCCCAACAAAGACAGAAACGGTGAAGAAACCAGAGAA
>SOKM01000248.1 GCA_004375785.1 Candidatus Cloacimonadota bacterium
ACAAAAATACCATATCACACACTACCCCAAATACCCCAGTATATTTTACACTAACCTTGACAGCCATTGAAAAGATATGATATGAGATAGAGATGTGAATAATTTAGTAAATTTTAGAGAAAATCGCTTTTTAGGTGAGTTATGCAGATAAGCATTTTTATAATATAATAGAGAAAAAGAAAAAGTCAAGGGTTTTTCCGAAAATATTTGAAAAAAACCAATCCATTTTATGATACAAATAAAACAATGCAATATAACTTCAGAGCGTCGAGGTTTAATTTTAATCAATACAACGAATCAAACTAATAAACCAAAAAACTATAAAACCAATGAAGCAATTTCCTACCTGATGCATACAACCTTCTTGTTAGCATTAACACCTCCTATTTTACCTCTCACAAAATATATCCCTGATGGAACAATTTCTCCTTTTTCATCCTTTCCATTCCATTTAATTCTATAAACTCCTGAACTCCGAAACTCATTCACTAATGTCTTTACGACCTTTCCTAATATATCATAGATTGTGAGTTTTACTCTACCCGACTTCTTCAATGAATAATGAATCTGCACTCCACCATTCGTAACAAGCGAAGGGAATATATTCAGGTTGCTGTATGAAATTATTTCTGTTTCAGAATTATCAGATATAAATGCTGAGCCCATTATCTCAAATGGTGCTGGGCTTATACACTCTGCTGTATCCGATTGGGTAAAAATTGTGTATCTAATAAAACAGTCCTGTGATGAAATCGTATCAGGGATGAGCCACTGGTGTCTGCCGTTATCAGGAAGGTTATCTGCAATTGCTAACCATGGTCCATTATTCCCCGTAGTTGAGAGTTCGAGACTTACATTAGCAGGTTGAGCATCTGGAACACTACTAATCCATTCTATAAAATGGACAGAACCCGCATAGAATTTTTCGTTCCCACGAGGATTGATTGGATGAATATAGAGGGTTTCAGGAATGGAGGTTTCCTTGAAAAAACGTATATGATTTTTTTCAGATGGCCAGGTGCCTTCCTCAGCAACAATTACTATATCGGGAAAACCATTATGGTCAGCATCACCACCTACACGAAAAGCGGCAGAGTATCCGGGTGAAGGTGTCGTGAAACTTGTATCTTCTGTCCAGGTTCCTGAACCATCACCTGTCCATATCGTTACGACTCCCGAACCGAAAGCGGCAACATCACAATATCCATCAATATCCATATCAAAGAGTTGTGCTGCTTCGTATGGTCCTGAAGTGGGAAGCGAGCCTGAAAGACTTACCCAGTTATTCTCACTTATCCATGACCATACCTCCACTCCTCCATCACTGTTACAAAAAGCGATTTCATCGGCTCCATCATTGTTCACATCACCAAATGTGACACCAGATAATCCAATGCTTCCGCCTGGAGGAAGATTGCCATCTCCAAGAATAAAATTACCATCACCATCTCCGATATAGACCGTTCCCCCCTGATGTCCGACTGCAAAATCAGCATTTCCATCATTATTGACATCCCCAAAGACAATATCCATACGCGAATTTCCACCAATGAATCCGAAAGAACGATGCCATGTTCCGTCACCATTATTTAAGTAGGCATGGACACCGTCACCGTATCCAAATGCGTTTGAAGCGATGTCAAGAAGACCATCATTGTTAATATCCGCAAAATCGGTTCCAAACATACCCCAGTCCTGTCCTTCCATTGCAAGACTGTCATCCCAGGGTTGCCAGTTCTGTCCTGTTCCATCACCAAGAGCAACTTCAACAAGCTGGTCGCCGAAATCAGTGCTTGAATAATTATGATGCATACCATAGCCCACATCGAGAAGTCCATCTTTGTTTACATCGCCAACGGCAATGCCGCCGTAACCAAAGTTCCCATTCATATAGACACTCCAGTAACCGGTTCCATCACCAAACCATACCATAATGCCGTGCTGGTCTGTATTTATATAAGGTGAACCGTGGTCGCCAATGGAAAGGAGGTCAATATTCCCATCCCCATTAATATCTGCCATTTCCACTTCAGTTCTTCCCCCATCGAGTGTTGGAGGAGTGAGACCGTTTGAGGATTCGACATAAGAAAGTCCGGAAAGATGTTGGGTAAAAAAAACAGAGGTAAAAATAAGAGAAAGTAAAAGAAAAAATATCTTTTTCATCTCGTTCTCCTTTTTTGTTATGTTTAACCAGACTCTAAAGAAGTAAAGATTCTTTGTTAAGATAGATACTTACAAGCGGATACTGTATTGGTAATTTCTCAAGCATCGACGATGCTGGAAGTAGTGCTCAGGTTGAACCTGACGGTATAAGAAATTGCCAGATTCCAAAAATTATCAGTCCAATAAAAACAAGGAAAATGAGAATAAGAATAAAACATCCACATCCTATTCCACAGCCAATTAACCATTTTTTCTTCTTCATATCAATTCCTTTTTCTGTTCTCTATTATCCGTCCTACATCTTATATCCCATATTCTTTCTCTCTAACATCTGTCATCCATACTTTGCAATTTTATTGCGTTTACTGCGTTTACTGTGTTCTTTCCTCCTTTGAATCACAATATAATGGTCACCTTGTTTATATAAAGTAGTTCCCTGTCCCGATTTTCAAGAAAGTTTCGTAACATAAATTCTATATCCTGTTCGACTTTGTCATCGTAAACCAACTTGTCGTTCACATAAATAACTACATTCTGGTTTAAGCGAACCATGTCCGCATGGATATAGATTGTAAAAGCACCAAGTTGTGAACCGTTTATATCAAATATGTTCTCGCAGAACGATGCTTCTGCTCTTGCCGATGGTTTGTCCCTCCTGAGCAACATATATTCCTCAGGTGGTGGAAAATGTCCTTTAAGTTCTATTTCCTCTCCATCTCTAAGCACGGTTATCTCTGCAGAGTCGCCACGCTTTTTCTTTGCCTTGTAGTTATTTAGTACCTGCATACTCGTTACACTATTGTTTCCAACCGTTATAACAATATCTCCTTCCTTTGCTCCAGCCAGTGCACAAAATGTACTGTCGATAACCTTTCCCATTTTGATACCTTCTCCCTTGTATGTATCATCCGGGTAAAATCCGAAGGCGACTCTATCATCTATCAGTTCCATATTGTGGTCTCGATACCAACTTGCGACATCCCCAACTTTAACTTCATCAACCAAAAGCCACATACACCGTCCATGTCTTTTTTCTACTGTTTCCCATTTTATTTCAGGTGGATTTAGTATTCGCGGATGTTCTTCCATAAATTGATGCATCAAAGGAATTTCTTCTTTTCCATATTCAAAACTGTGGCCTATTCCAGTATATATTCGGTATAAAAGGTTTGCCTTTGCTTCCATTGCAAGATTCATCATTGGTCGCATTTTTTTATCCGGATAGAGTGGGTCTAAATCGGTATTGACAACCGAAAGTGGGCGATTAAAAAGATTGACAAAATAGGTCTGGATACCACCATCGATAGAACCAACACCAGGATGCCCATTGAGAGGAAGGAATACAGCAAAATTTGTTGGATGGCACATCGCAAAGAAAAAAGAACCCGAACCACCATCTGAAAATCCCGTCATATAGACCCTCTTATCATCAATGTTAAAAATGCGTTTTGTGGTGCGGATCTGTGATAGGACATTTGCAACACCAACTGAATCCCACCAGGTTGCACCCTCCTGTCCTAACGGGAAGAGCAGGATATAATCTTCAATATCTGCTAACTTGAGAAAAGGTGATTCCTTTACGTATTCTTCAGGATTATCTATTATTTCGACTCTGCTGACACCACCGTGCAGATAGACAAGAAGTGACGTTTTCTTAGTTGGATTGTAGGTTTCAGGGATATACCAGCAGAAAGGACGTTTTACTCCATCTGTACAGGTGCTTTCTGAGAGCACTATCCCTTTCTTTTCCGGTTCATCAAATGTGATATTCCTGAGTAATGTAATCAATGTATCAGCAGATGGGTTTATTTTGAGAATCTCTTCAATGAAATTCTCTCTTTCTTTTCCTTCGTCCGTGTTTAAGAGTTGATTTAAATTAATCTGCAAATTTTCTGCGCTAATGAATCCTTGTAGAATGAAGATAGACCATAAAATACATAAGAACTTTTTCATTTTTTACCTCATTCCTACTTTTTAATAATAGTTAATCCCCATTTTGAACTGCGGGTTTCTTAATTCCCAGACGGATATAAGGTCCTACATCTTGGTTGGCCATAAAAAATCCAGCATCTGTAATAATATGTTTCCAGATAGGTAAACTGTATCCCATGAAAATTCCTGCATAATCTGATTTCTCTCCAATGTTGAGAAAGATATCAATCGTTGCATAACAGTTTTGAGGGATTATTTTTGCACGGGATGAAAAAAAGAGAGGAAATTCAAAGTGACTATGATGAAAATCTTTTATATGGAACACCTGTGGAGAGATTGTAATTGTTATATCATTTTTTTGGAAAGAGAAGGATGACCATCCGGCATAAACGTAATTTTCTGGTCGGAAGATGGGAGCGTATTCAAGATATTCTCCCCCTACTGAAATACCAATTTTCTCATTTGAGAAAACACTCATTTTTATACCAGAAAAAACCATCAAATTGGCAAAGAGGGGGCAACAAGCGGTTGTAAAATTGAATCTATCCGATAGCGCATAAGAGAATGTTGGAATTGGAAATGCAATAAAGGCAAATTCTCCTTTCTGTGGTGCAAATCCATCATCACAGAAAGGGAATGCAAGAGGTTTAGAGAATGAAAATAAAGTTAAAAAATAAAAAATTATAGCTGTCATTTCAAAATTCTAAATAGGTTCCCAATATCATTTTTGCGTTTTCATACTTAATATCAACAACATAAGGTTTATCATCCACTACTTTATAAGTTTTTATACCCTTTGGTATATTAAAGTAAGTGAATGTTGAAAAGAAGCCAAGATTTTTAATGGGTCTCGTATTTATACCGACAGTTGAGCAAAAAACCCGTTCATTGGAGGTATATGTTTCATAATAAGATACTGAATCCTCGAATATTAGTTCGTTCTTAATCGGTGTCCTGAAATATCCCAGAGAACCGTAAATGTTAAAGTCATCGGATGTAAAATTGAGTAGAAGAAAGAAATTTGTTGATTTGAAGTGAGTTGCGTAGAACCTGTTAATACCTATACCTGGCGAAAGGGGTTTAGAGGGGCAATAGAGATGCAGCTCTGCCAGATAGTTTTCTTCTCCCTGTGAAAGAAAAAGACTGAAAGGAAGGCTGGGTTTTATGTTCACAAAAGTACCATTCAAACCATAAAGGTTTATTGATACGTTTTTCACATCATCAATTACACAGTAGTTATTTGCCAAATGTAAACCTATGTTAAAAAAGCCTGTATCTTTACCAACCCGTGTTTCAATGGTTGGTGGAAGGAATATCCTATTTCTTAGTTCTTTGTGCACACAGCTTGTTATGAAAAGAATTGATATAATGAATAGACTTTTTAGTATTCTTTTTTTATCTTTCATCTTTTCTATTTTATACCTGAAAGCAAGACAAAAGTCAAGAATTTTTCTATTGTAGTGTTGGGGCTTGTCCCCAACATCCAAATTTATGGTTCTCGCTTTTTGTCTTGGAGTAGCGAAACTTGCTCGCCCCGTTATATAATTTTTTATCTCTTCTATTTTCTTTCAATCCCTGTTAATTTTTGTGTCTGTTCTTTCTCCATTTTCTTTGTGCTCAGGTATTCTGATATTCTGGTCTCTTCTGTTTTTTCCCCGATGGATATTTATCCTACGGGGTGAATCTGTGGCTGAATTTTCTTGACATAGAGAAAATTTTCAGTATAATTGCTTTAGTCTGAGATTTATGAAGTATTCAGAAATATTTAAGAGGAGAGTGAAATGATTGAAAAAACAGGTTTTTTCTATATTGGAAAAGAATTCTCTATGGGGAAGAATAAAACCCTTGATAATCCTATTCTTTACGATTCAAGGGATTTGACCACGCATGCAGTATGCATAGGGATGACAGGAAGTGGTAAGACGGGATTATGCATAGACATCCTTGAGGAGGCTACGCTGAACGGAATCCCGTCAATCATTGTTGACCCCAAGGGAGATATGACAAATCTGCTCCTGGTTTTTCCGAACCTGTTGCCAGAGGATTTTCTTCACTGGGTTAATCCTGAGGATGCAAGAAGGGAAGACATAGATTTAAACGCATACGCTGAAAGAGTGGCAAGGACCTGGAAAGAGGGTTTAGGTCAATGGGGAATTGAATCTGAAAGGATGAGAAAATACAAAGAAACTGCTGAATTCAGGATATATACACCTGGAAGCAGGGCTGGTTTTGGAGTCAGTATTCTTTCTTCACTTCTCGTGCCTAAGTTATCCTGGGATAAAGACGAGGAGACACTGAGAGAGAAAATTCGGGGAACTGTATCAGCACTTCTCGGTCTTATAAACTATAAGACTGACCCCATCCGTTCAAAGGAACATATTCTCCTGTCAAACATTTTTGAGCACTTCTGGAGAAAAGGAGAGGACTTGTCGCTTGAGAAACTAATCGGAGCAATTGGAAATCCTCCTTTTGAAAAACTTGGAGTGTTAAGCCTTGAAACGTTCATCCCTCGGGGAGAGAGGCAGAAGCTCCTGCTCGATTTGAACAGTATCATTGCAGCACCAAGTTTTAATGACTGGATAGAAGGAGCACCTCTTGATATTGGAAGGTTTCTCAGGGGCGAAAATGGTAGACCAAGGGTATCCATATTTTATACTGCACATCTGAGTGACAATGAAAAGCTTTTCTTTACAAGTCTCCTACTTGAGGAATTGCTTACGTGGGTAAGAGGACAGCCCGGGACGACCGACTTGAAATCACTCCTTTACATTGACGAAGTCTTTGGATACATCCCTCCCTATCCATTTAATCCTCCTACTAAGAAACCGCTGCTTCTATTGTTCAAGCAGGCTCGGGCTTTCGGAACAGGAGTGATGCTGACAACCCAGAATCCTGTAGATATTGACTACAAGGCGCTTACCAATGCTGGCACCTGGTTTATTGGGAAACTTCAGACAGAGAGGGATAAGGATAGGCTGCTCGAAGGTCTTGAAACAGTTTCAGGGGAAAGTGGGGAGCTATTTGATAGAAAATATCTTGACCACCTTATTTCATCTCTCAAGAAAAGGGTCTTTATTCATCATAATGTTCATAACGAGAAACCAGAAATTT
>SOKM01000073.1 GCA_004375785.1 Candidatus Cloacimonadota bacterium
TAGCATATAAAAGAAAAAAGTGCAAGAAAAATTTTGAGATTTCTAAAAAAGTCAGAAATCCCTGATTACACTGATAAAAGTTCAGATTACACAGATTACTTGGAACAAGAATTGAGGGATTGTTCGATTTTTTTTCTTGCAAATGTGAAAGATTTTTGGTATATTAAAATGATAATTTTTCAAAAGGAGAAGTGACTATGAAAAAAATCTTTTTCGTTCTTGCTACCCTTCTAATTTTCGATAACCTTTTCTCTCTACCTTTATGGGAAACAGAGGATTTTATAAGGGCAGAATTTGAGAAGAGACCGGAATCAGTTTTTCAAGATGGTATTCCTGATGAAGATCCCGAATGGCAGAGATGGAGTTATATTCATCAGTTTTTTAAGACCTGTGATTTCATAAAAGGCTTGCAGGTATCGGATTCGGCTTCACCTGAATTTGGTGGGATGATAGAGGGTGAGAATGCAATGAACATTGTAGAAACGGACAATACACAGGAAGCAATCTGGGTTTGGTCAAGATACAAAGAACTCACCGGTGATACGACATACGACATCAATATTATAAGAGCATGGCTCTATGTACTCTTACATCCTGCATACAACGAAGAAGGGGCAGAGAGTGATTATTACAGGGTTTGGAACTGCGGGCTGGCGCTTTTTGCAGAGGGGAAATACAGAGAGGTAACTGGTGATTCAAGTTTTATAGGATATGCAGATAGTTGTATTGGGTATATGTTCCGTCATCCCCTGCCATTTACAGGTGTTGGAGGGTACTACGGAAGGCTTCATCCAAAAACAACATCGCTCGCTGCTGGTATGCTCTATCAGTATGGAAAGAAAAACAACATTCCTGAATGTGTGGATACTGCACTTGTTTATGGAGAAAGGGTTATCTCTTGGCTTGAAGAGAATCCAGGACAGAACCTCAACGATGAGATATGGGCGATGTCTGGTGGTACTGCGGTTTGGGGTATTACAAGGTCTCTCTTTGAAGAAGATTCTTTGCGGGGTCGAGAATGGCTCTGGACATATATCCGTTTTATGAAGTATCTTGCACCATTTGGGCAGTGGAACAATTCCTGGAATATCTGGTATGCGAATGCTTATAACTTCTCAGGGAGAATTATGAAAAAGTATCGTTATAGATTATTCCACCACAGTCTTACCGACAGTTTGCTTGTTCAGGACAGGGATAACGATGGCGGTGTTCCTCCGACGAAGGGTGATTCGCAGAATGGCGACCACAGCTGGGTTTCAACCTATATGGTCTTTATGGGTTTTGAGGGTCTAATGGATTCTATCAGGAATTTTGATGCGGGTGTGATAAAGATTCTTTCACCGACGAAAGAGCATGTTTTTCTCCCATTTGATACAATCGATGTCTCGCTTCTCTGTGCTAATTATGGATTCAATGCCATAAACATCACTCCAGTCTCTATCTCCTTACCATTCAATTATGATTCAACGGTCTCACTTCCACTGGGTGCTGTTGATACAATAACATTTCATACACAGTGGGTTCCCATAGATACAGGGAGATTTTCTTTCAATGCTTTTTCCCACCTTGCCAACGATGAAAGAACTTCAAACGATACATCAAAAGCGGAATTCAGGATACGGGAAGCACGGAGTGTTTCAGGTTTTGTGAAGGATAGTGTGACCGGTAGTCCCATCAAAACAGAGCTTTTTTTCACGATAAGGGGCGATTCAGGAGAAAACTTTTTCACAAGTGTAAAGACGGACAGCCTCACGGGAGAATACAGTATAATGCTTTTTGATTCCGTCTTTAGTGTTGAGGTTCTGCCAGAGATTCCATATCCTGACGTTTACAGGGATAGTGCTTTAGTAAGTCCTGATACCTTTTGGGGTTTTGATTTTCTCATAGACCCCGCTGCACTTCTTCTTGTAAACAGGGATAAGGACGCAAATTACAGTATCTATTTTTCAGAAAACCTTGATTCCCTTGATGTTAGTTATGTTCTTTGGGAAGTAAAACACCAGGGTCTCCCACCGTTCAGTATAATGAATAGTTTTGGAACAAGGACCATTATATGGTTCAGTGGAGACAGCGATTCAAATACAGTATCAGTTGTGGAACAGGATAGTCTCGTCTCCTTCCTGAATGGAGGTGGTAATCTTTTCCTTACGGGTCAGAATATTGCAGAGGAACTTACAGGTTCTGTTCTGTTGGACAATTATGTTCATTCCGATTTTGATGCGAATACAGATGCAAATATTTTATTAGGGGTTTCAGGTGACCCCATAGGCAATGATATTAATGTATATATAGTTGGAGGTGTTCCTAATAATCAGGTCTCACAGGAAATACTTCTACCCCTTGCTGGTGCTGATTCTGCATTCACATATCTTGGTGGAGGCACAGGTGCAGTTCGTTATGATAGTGGTTCTTATAAAACCCTTCTTTTTGGATTTGGGTTTGAAGCAATAAACAGCGCAGGCACATTTGCTTCGAGACAGACTGTTATGGAAAGGGTGCTTAACTGGTTCGGCATTGAGACGGGGGATGAGGAGACCGCAAATTATCAATTCTCAATTAGCAATTATCAATTCTCAGTTTACCCCAATCCATTCAGAGAAAAGACAGAAATCAAGTGGACATTAGGCACTGGACACTCGGCATTAGGAGAAAACCCCATAACTAATGACAAATGTCCAATGACTATTTCTATCTATGATGTGAGTGGAAGGTTAGTTAAGAATTTTTCACTGCCTACTGCTTACTCCTTACTGCCTAATAGGCTTTCCTGGGGGGGGAGAGGTAAGGACAGAAAGAAACTTCCGTCTGGTGTTTATTTTGCAAAACTCTCTTGTGGTGAGTTTTCTGCAGTAAAGAAATTAATCTTAGTGAGGTAATAAAGTCAAATTGCCTGAACGTCAGCAGATAGAAAGCAGAAAATAGCAAACAGATTTTTGGGGATGAGGAGGGCAATGACTAATTACCCGATTACTTAATGACCTAATTACCAGCGAGGGGTGAGTGTGTGGGATTAGGTTTGCGCGTAGACGCTTACCCTTTTTTTCCTTTTTCCAAAAGGTTCAAATTTGACAATGCCTGTAATAAGAGCAAACAGTGTATCGTCCTTTCCTTTCCCAACATTCTTCCCTGGATGGACTTTCGTGCCTCGCTGTCTGACTATGATTGTGCCGGCATTTATCAGCTGACCTGAAAATCTTTTGGTGCCAAGAAATTTGGGTTTACTGTCTCTTCCATTCCTTGAAGAACCTACACCTTTTTTATGCGCCATAATCTACCTCCGCTTTCATTGTAGGAGCAACCTCCTGGTTGCGATAACAATCGCAGGTGAAACCTGCTCCTACCTTCTCGCAGGCTGAAGCCTGCGGCTACCTTTCTCATTTGTCTGACTTCTTTGTTGTTGTTTTTTTAGTTGTTATCTTCTTCACGAGCACCTCTGTATAATGCTGGCGGTGTCCTTTCTTTCTTTTGTAATCTTTTCTTCTCTTAAACTTAAATACAATGACTTTTGGAAACCTACCCTGGGATATAACTTCTCCTTCAGCAAAATATCCTTTTAAAAATGGTTTACCAAATTCAGATTTCTTGCCATTTATTATTGCAAGGACTTTGTCAAATTTTATCTTATCACCAACCTTCGCATCAACTTTTGGTATTTTTATCTTTTCGGCTTCCTGAAGCGTAAACTGAAAACCGCCCGTTTCTATAACTGCCTTCATCTTTTCTCCCTTATTTCATATAAGATTACACAGATTTTTCTTTGATTACACGGATTAAAACGCCGTTTACTCACCACCGCCTGGGAGTTCTGGAGGTGGCTCGGTTTTTCCCTCAGGCAACGCTGGAACGGTCTCTATTGGAGTCAGGTCTTTTCTTAGTTCTTCTTCTATTCCCCCTCTTCTTGCTCTGAATTTTGGAGAAATAGCAAGCAGGATTGATGTGACCATAAAAAGGACAGCGAGCACTGCGGTCAGCTTGGAAAGGAATGTGGAGGCACCTCTTGCGCCAAATATACTCTGCCCTCCTCCCAAAACAGGTGAGAGCCCTGCTCCTTTGGCTTGTTGTAATAAAACAACAAGGATAAGAAGGATAGAAATTAAGATATGTACAGGTAAGAATATTGCAAACATATGTTCCTCCTATGAGAGGTTCGCTGCAGCCTTAATTATTTCTACGAAACTTTTTGCATCAAGACTCGCACCGCCGACGAGCGAACCATCAATATCAGGCTGCGACATCAGCGCTTCTGCATTTGACGATTTTACACTACCGCCGTAAAGTATCCTGGTTTCATCTATTCTAAAATCGGTTTTGATGATATCCCTGATGAGTTTATGAATCTTATTTGCGTCTTCAGGGTGTGCTGTTTTACCCGTGCCGATTGCCCATATAGGCTCGTATGCATAAATTATTTTATCCATGTCAGTTTGCCCCTGCAGTGCTCCTACAATTTCTCTTTTTACTACTTCTTCTGTTTTCCCTTTTTCTCTTTCTTCAAGTGTTTCTCCTACACATACGATTGGGGTAAGACCAAACGCCATTGATTTTTTTACTTTCTTGTTTACTTCTACATCAGTTTCATTAAAATACTTTCTTCTTTCCGAATGTCCGATGATTACAAATTCACAACCTATAGATTTAAGAAATTCCCCGGAGATTTCTCCGGTATAAGCTCCCTCATTTTCGTAAAACATATTCTGTGCACCAAGCCGAATATTCGAATCCTTTATCACATTATAAACGGGAGCAATCGCCGTGAATGGAGGACAGATTATAATATCAACTTTTTCAATCCCCTGGCTGTCCGAAAATATTCTTTTAGCAAGGTTAACTGCTTCATTATTGGTTTTATTCATTTTCCAATTTCCAGCGATGAGGTATCTTCTCAAACCTCCTCCTTATCTGTGAGTGAGGTAATGCCAGGAAGTTCCTTGCCCGCCATAAATTCGAGTGAAGCACCGCCACCCGTTGAGATGTGTGTAAATGATTTCTCCTCAAGTCCTGCCATTTTTACTGCAGATACGCTGTCACCACCGCCTACTACAGAAACAGCACTGTTCTTGGTTGCCTCTGCCATGGTTTTAGCAATTTCCATTGTCCCATTCTTGAAGTTTTCCATCTCAAAGACTCCCATAGGTCCGTTCCAGAAAATGGTTTTAGCGGTTAAGAGTCCATTGTTAAAAATCTTTGTTGTCATTGGTCCTATGTCGACACCCATCCATCCCTCAGGTATCCTATCCTTCTCGACAATGTCTGTCTTAGCATCGTTTGAAAGGTCTGCGGCAACAACAAAATCATTAGGCAGGACAAAATTTGTTTTCTGCTCTATTGCATACTTGAGAATTTTTCCTGCTTCCTCGAGTTTCTCGTCATCAATAAGTGAGTTACCAATAGATACCCCCTGTGCCTTAAGGAAAGTAAAAGCCATTGCACCGCCAACAAGAATAGTATCTACTTTTGGAACGAGATTCATTATTACATCTATCTTGGTTGATATCTTTGCACCTCCAAGAACTGCAAAAAAAGGTTTATTGGGATTTTCCGCTGCATATCCGAGCCATTTGAGCTCTTTTTCCATTAGAAAGCCCATCGCCCTTTTTTTATAAAATTTCGTGATTCCAGAAACGGAAGAATGTGCTCTGTGGGCAGTTCCAAAAGCATCGTTGATATAAAGGTCTCCGAGCAGGGAGAGATTTTTGCTGAATAGGGGGTCATTCTTCTTCTCTCCGGAATTGAAACGAAGATTCTGCAGAAGCAGGACCTGTCCCTCTTTTAAGTCATTGCTCATCTTAACGACATCCTCTCCCACAATATTCTCTGAAAACATTACCTCTCTGTCAAGAAGCTCCTGAAGCCTTTTCTGAACTGGTTTTAAAGAGAGTTCAGGGACAATTTTACCCTTTGGTCTGCCAAGATGCGATGCAAGAATGGTTTTTCCTCCCTGTTCTAAAATATATTTTATAGTAGGCAGGGCAGATACAATTCTGTAGTCATCGGTAATATTGCAGTCATCATCAAGAGGCACATTGAGGTCTACCCTTGTGAAAATTCGTTTGTTCTTCAGGTCGATATCCGTAATCTTTAATTTGTTAAGATTCATTACAGTCTTTCCCCAACAAATTTTATCAGGTCAACAAGTCGTGCTGAGTATCCCCATTCGTTGTCATACCATGCGAGCACCTTTATAAGAGTTCCACGGTTTACCTTCGTTTCAAGCGAATCAAATATCATTGAATATGGATTTCCGATAATATCGACTGAGACGAGGGGTGCTTCACTGTATTCAAAAAGACCCTTAAACGGTCCATCTGCAGCCGTTTTGAATATTTCATTAACCTCTTCGGAATTTGTGCTTTTCTCAACCTCGCAAACAAAGTCCACCAGAGACCCGTCTACTACAGGAACCCTTATTGCAATTGCATCGATTTTACCAGCAAGTTCAGGCATAACGATTCCTATTGCTTTTGCTGCCCCCGTTGTTGTTGGAATGATAGAATGAGCAGCAGCCCTTCCCCTTCTCAGTGCTTTATGAGGAGTGTCAATCAGTCTCTGGTCATTGGTGTATGCATGAACAGTTGTCATGAATCCTCTCTTTATCTTAAAATTGTCATTCAGGAGTTTTACCATTGGGGCAAAACAGTTTGTTGTGCAGGAAGCATTTGAGATTACATGATGATTTTTAGGGTCATATTGCTCTTCGTTGATACCAAGAACACAGGTGAAATCGGGCGGTTCACCTTTTCCGGGTGCAGTGAGAATTACCTTTTTTGCTCCTGCTTCGAGGTGCAGTGCAGCCTTTTCCCTGCTTCTGAAAATACCGACCGCTTCAACAACGATATCTACTCCGAGTTCTTTCCATGGAAGGTCTTTGGGGTCTCTAATGCCTAAAACCTTAAACCTATCTTTATTTACGATAAGTTCATCGTTTTCTACCTTAATATCTGCATCAAAGACACCGTGGGTTGAATCGTACTTAAGAAGATAGGCAAGTGTCTTTGCATCTGTTATATCATTTACAGCTGCAAAATCGAATTCAGGATTCTTTATTCCAATCCTGAATACCAATCGTCCGATACGACCAAAACCATTGATACCAATCTTCAATGCCATCTAACCTCCTTACGGTTCTTGATACCATTTAGTTATTAAATCCAGCAAAGAGAATTATACTCTGTTGCTGGATATCGACCTTATATAACAGAGAAA
>SOKM01000135.1 GCA_004375785.1 Candidatus Cloacimonadota bacterium
AACCTGCTCCTACATTGTTTTCAGAACCTTCTTAATAATCTCTATTCCAGAATCTGCCTCTTCTTTTGAAAGGTTTAATGGTGGTCTGAACCTGATGCTTTTTTCTCCGCTTTTTAGAACAAGCAGGTTTTCATCCAGACATTTCTCAAATACCTTATCTCTTACGTTGGTGTCAGGCATGTCGAAAGCAATCATTAGCCCTCTCCCCCTCACATTTGAAACAACCTCTTTAAACTCATAAGAAAGTTCTTCCATTCCCGTAAGAAGATACGCTCCCACATCAGCAGCATTTTCTACTAACTTCTCTTCCTCTATGATTTCTAAATACCTCTGACACCTGACCATATCGACGAGATTGCCGCCCCAGGTCGAATTTAACCTGCTTGATTCGACAAAAACATTGTTTTCTACCTCATCCACCCTTTGCCCAACCATTATGCCGCACACCTGAGTTTTTTTACCAAAAGCCAAGATGTCGGGTTTAAGGTCAAAATGTTCATAACACCACATCTTACCCGTCAAACCGATACCTGTCTGGACCTCATCAAGTATGTACATAATATCGTTTTCCTGTGAAATAGTCTCTAAAGACTTAAGAAATTCACCCCTGAAATGATTATCTCCACCTTCTCCTTGAATAGGTTCGATAATAAGGGCTGCAATGTTGTCACCACATTCCTTTACCAAATCTTTTATTGCACCAATCACCTCTTCTTCCATCTTCTGGACCCTCTCTATTTCCTTGTCTGTAACAGGAAAATTGAGTTTTGGGTTCTTGAATCTTGGCCAGTCAAATCTTGAAAAATACATTGTTTTTCGTAAATCAAAGGTATTTGTCAACGAAAGGGTGTATCCAGTCCTGCCATGAAAAGCCTGTTCAAAATGAACCACCTTCATTCCTTCTTTTTTCCTGAGCCCATTCTTTTTATTTTTCCTCACCTTCCAGTCGAATGCCGTCTTTAACCCGTTCTCTATGCCAAGTGCGCCCCCACTTACAAAAAAGAGATGGTTAAAAACTGACGGCTTCGCAATACTCGCAAAAGTATCTACGAATTCAGCAAATTCGATTGTATATATATCAGAGTTGGATGGTTTGTTTATAACAACACGTTTCATCTTTTCTAAAAAAAACTCGTTAGTTAATCCTGGATGATTGTAACCAATCGGAGACGAAGCAAAACAGGTGAAGAAATCTAACATTTCTCTATTTCTCTTACTATCATAAAAAAAACTTCCATGACTTCTCTCTAAATCCATAACAACATCAAATCCATCCGCAAGCATATATTCTTCAAGAACATTATGAACATCACCCGCTTTTATTTTCATACACTCTCCTCTCCTGAGTTTGTCTGGTTTGTAGCCGCATTTTCTTTTGTCATTGCGAGAAAACCTGTCATATTTACCCCGTGAAATAGAATAATGTTTTTGGCATAATCTTATTTCACAGGGTGAACTCCCGAAGTAATCTCATACTTACCTTTTGTCAACAAGTTCGTTTATTTAGTTTATTTGTTTACACTTTTTACTTTTAACTTGAATTGTGCGTTTCCTGCGTTTATTTCACTTCCCCTGCCTATGAAGAATTGTTCCATCACAGCCAATCGCCCATCCTTCACCATTAGAAAATTTTATGATACCGCTAAACGGTACATCCTTCTGAAGAGATTCTTGTTTCCATTCCACACCATTATAAGTAAGAATAAAACCGTTCTCTCCTTTCGTCCCACAGGCAACACCGTTTGCAGGGTTAGAGAAATAGATTGATTTGACCTCACTGTCTACTCCAGGAGAAAATGGAAGGTCTCTCATTTCCCACTCTGTTCCATTATAATAGAAGAGATGTGTTCCACCTGCCCAGATTTTTGACATATCTGGAGAGGTGAGCGAGTTAATCTGTTCATCTATAAAGGTTGTATCCAGAAACCAGTTAGCACCATCATAGTGAAAAAGAGACCCCCCACAAGATGCCCAAATATCTGAGGATGAAAATCCTAATATATCAGTAATAGGATGACTATCGAGTAGACCATATTCTTCCAATGAATCTCCATTAAAGGTGAAAATCTTACCTTGAGAATCTCCTACCCATCCTATAGTATCATCAATAACAAAAATTGAAAGAAAACTTTTCTTTAAAGCTGAATCTGGAAGAAGCTGAGTCCAACCTTCATTATCAAATTCAAACAGGGTATTCATACCTACACACCATCCTTTATCCTGGGAGATAAAAAAGAGAGCATTAAGGTTATTAATAGAAATTGTTGAAAGTTCCCATGCTGAATCATTGTAGAAGAGTATAGTTCCACTATTTCCACAAACCCATATATTAAGACTATCGAAAGCAAAAAGTGCATTCAAATCATTCGAGGTAGGTGAATTAAACAGGTCCCAATCGTACATATCTTCTTTTGTAACATAGACAGAGACTTCAGGTGACCTATCTTTATTCCCCGAAGCATCTATTGCTTCTGCAGTGAGATTATGCTCTCCATTACTTACAAATGCAGTCTCCCACAAATGTTCATACGGGTATGACAGCACCTCTCCAAGAAAAAGGTTGTTATCGAAGAACCTTACCTTCAAAATATCACTTTCGTTTGTAACTTCTGCCCTTATAAGCACATTTGCTGTTTTTATTGTATCCCCTTCCTGCGGCTCTACAATCCTCACAACAGGAATTATTACAGGCTTTGGCCGGAAACATCCGGAAAGAATGAAAAAAAGAATCAAAATAGAAATTAAGAAATTAGAAATTGGGAAATTCATACCTCTTGAAATCTCGCTATCCTTAACAGTTTTTTTCATTTTCTTAATGTCACTCTGATGTTCTGATTTTCTGATGTTCTGATACTCTGGTGCTCCAATTCTCTTATTCTCCTGTGTCACTTTATCCTTTATCCTTTAACCTTTATCCTTCTCTTTACTGCTTACTGCTTACTACTTACTCCCTTCTCTCTCCTCTGATACTCTGGTACTCTGATATTCTGGTATCTGCCTACTGCCTACTCCTTACTGCTTACTATTCTTTCCCTCTTCACTCTTCTCTCCTCCGATTCTCTGCCATCTGTCCATATCGTAGCAATGATAATAATATATCTTTTTTCTTAATTTGTCAAATAAAAAAACCTTGACATTTTCTCTTTTTAAGCATACTATTTCATCTGTTTGTGAAATTTTTAACAAAACACCAAGGAGGTTTAATGTCAAAGAAGTATGTCTATTTTTTCGGAGACAAGAAGGCTGATGGCAATGGCAAAATGAAAGAGGTTCTTGGAGGCAAAGGTGCTGGTCTTGCTGAAATGACAAATATTGGAATCCTTGTCCCTGCAGGATTTACAATCTCTACCGAAGTCTGCACATACTTTTACGAGAATAATAAATACCCTGAAGGACTTGAAGAAGAAGTTAAAGAGAATCTGAACAAGGTTGAGGAAGTGATGGGTAAAAAATTTGGTGACAAAGAGAATCTGCTTCTTCTTTCTGATAGGTCGGGAGCAAGGGTCTCAATGCCTGGGATGATGGATACAGTTCTTAATCTCGGGTTAAACGATGAAACAATAGAGGGACTTATTAAAAAAACAAGTAACCCAAGATTTGCGTATGACTGCTATAGAAGACTGATTCAGATGTACGGCGATGTGGTTATGGGAGTTCCACACAGCGAGTTCGAATCGATTCTTTCGGAAATAAAAAAAGAGAAAGGAGCAAAATCAGACATTGAACTCGACAGTGAAGCACTCAAAGAACTTGTTTTAAGATTTCAGGACCTTATAAAGAAGAAAAAAAGTGAGGATTTCCCTGCCGAACCTTTCAAACAGCTGTGGGGTTCAATAAAGGCAGTTTTTAAATCATGGAATACTAAAAGAGCAAGAGAATATCGAAAGATAAATAACATTCCCGACAATTGGGGAACAGCGGTGAATGTTCAGGCAATGGTTTATGGTAACATGGGAAAAGAGAGTGCTACAGGAGTTGCATTTACAAGGAATCCTGCAACAGGAGAAAATGTCTTTTATGGTGAATACCTCGTAAACGCCCAGGGAGAGGATGTAGTGGCAGGGATCAGAACCCCACATCCATTGAATAAGATTCAGAAAGGCGATTCCGACCTTATCTCCCTCGAAGAAGAGATGCCTGAGATATACAAAGAATTAGACGAAATCAGAAACAAGCTTGAGAAACATTTCAGGGATGTTCAGGATTTGGAATTTACAATAGAAAATGGAAAACTATATATCCTCCAGACGAGAACAGGAAAGAGAACAGCTCTCTCAGCTGTGAAAATAGCTGTCGATATGATGAAAGAAGGTTTAATAACCAGAGAAGAGGCAGTTGCACGGGTAGCGCCAGAGCATCTCGACCAACTGCTCCATCCTATGTTAGACCCCAAAGCCAAGTTCAAAGTAGTGGCAAAAGGCTTACCCGCTTCTCCTGGTGCAGCATCAGGTAAGGTCGTATTCTCATCGGAAAAGGCAATGGCTCTTCTCAAAGATAAAAAGGAACAATTGATACTTGTTAGACTGGAAACTTCTCCTGAGGATGTTGGGGGAATGAATGTGTGCCAGGGGATACTGACTGCTCGTGGCGGTATGACATCTCATGCGGCTGTCGTTGCACGTGGAATGGGAAAACCTTGTGTTGTAGGTTGTGGAGCGCTCGATGTGAATTATGAAAAAAATCAATTCACTGTTGCAGGAAAGACAGTAAAAGAGGATGATTGTATCACCATAGATGGTGCATCGGGTTCTCTTATTCTCGGTGATGTTCCCAAGATAAAGCCTGAACTAACAGGCGATTTTGGAGAACTGATGAGATGGGCTGATGACCTCAGACGGCTTGGTGTCCGAGCTAACGCAGATAATCCAAAGGATGCAAAGGTTGCACGGGATTTTGGAGCTGAGGGAATAGGACTTTGCAGAACAGAACATATGTTCTTTTCGCAGGATAGAATAGACCCGATGCGACAGATGATTCTTGCGGATACAAAAGAAGAGAGGGAAAACGCACTTAAGAAAATACTTCCTATACAGGAGGAAGATTTCATTGGTATATTCAGGGTAATGGATGGTTATCCTGTAATCATAAGAACCCTTGACCCTCCTCTCCACGAATTCCTACCAAAAGAAAGGAAAGAGCAGGAGGAACTGGCTAAAAAACTCGGTGTCGATTTTGAGAAGATTGCACGACGGGTAGAAGAGCTTTCAGAGATTAATCCGATGCTCGGTTATAGAGGGTGCAGACTCGGTCTTACATATCCAGAAATCACAGAAATGCAGGCAAAAGCAATCTTTGGAGCTGCCTGTAAGGTGGCAAAAGAGGGCGTAAAGGTAATCCCAGAAGTCATGATTCCGCTTGTCGCCATAAAGGAAGAATTAAAACTACAGAGGGATATAGTTGAAAGAGTCGCAGAAAAGGTTATGGAAAAGGAAGGTATCAAAATAAAATATATGATTGGAACAATGATAGAACTGCCGAGGGCTGCGCTCACTGCGGATGAGATAGCGGAGTTCGCTGATTTCTTCTCTTATGGCACAAATGACCTTACACAAACAACCTTCGGTTTTTCACGGGATGATGTGGCAAAATTCATTAACATCTATATTGACAAAGGGATATTACCAAACGACCCGTTTCAGGTTATGGACCAGACAGGTGTTGGTGAACTGGTAAAGATGGGAATAGATAAAGGCAGAAAAACAAAACCTGAACTCGAAGTAGGGATATGCGGAGAGCATGGTGGGGAACCCGCATCTGTTGAGTTCTGCCACAGAATAGGGTTGGATTATGTTAGTTGTTCGCCTTACAGGGTTCCTATTGCCCGGTTAGCAGCTGCTCACGCAGTTTTGAGAGAAAAAGGCATCCTGTAAAATTATTGAATCATTAAGCCTTGAAGGAATGAGCCCACTATTAACAAGTATATTCCTGAATGTGGTTTTTCCTCTTCTCCTCGTTATCCTCCTTCTTTTTCTTAAAAGGTTTCTCAATAGATTCCTTCCCGTCTCAAGGTCAAAAATACTCTACTTTATTTTAACTTTTGCTGCTGGATTTTTTCTCTTCCTGTTATTAACAAAATCCCCAGTCCACACCAATATAAGAAGAACAGGGTATGCAGTTTTCACTTTTTTGCTCATAATCTTTATCATCAAATGTTTCAACGTATGGTTCAAGGAATCCTATTTACCACAACATAAAGGCATCAATGTTCCATTCCTCCTTATTGACATTGTTAGATGGCTTATTATTGTAGTTTTCCTCTTTTTCATCTTGAGAATCTTCTTTAATATAAGCCTTACGGGAATTTTTGCAACCTCTGCAGTAGCTACTGCTGTAATTGGTTTTGCACTTCAGGATATTTTGAAAAACTTTTTCGCAGGCATCACGCTCAATTTTGAAATACCTTTCAAAAGAGGAGACTGGATAGAAATAGGCAAAAACAGTGGCGAGGTTATTAAAATGAGTTGGAGGGCAACAAAGATAAAAACCATAGAAGGAAACTATATTATCATACCAAATGCAAATATATCTCAGGAAAACATTACCAACTATTCGGTGCCCCAAAAGACACTGGCACGTTATGTAAAAGTGGGTGTACACTACCGATTCCCTCCAAAACTTGTAAAGGACATAATAAAGAAAGCTGTTTTTTCAACCGAAGGTGTGCTTAAAACGCCTGAACCGGTTACAAGGCTTATCAGGTTCAACGATTTCTCGATAGACTACCAGTGTAAATTCTGGCTCAAGGATTACCCTAACCTCTTTAATATAGAAGATGCGGTAATGTCAAAGATATGGTATTTCTTTAAAGAGAACTGCATTGAAATACCTTTTCCTATCCGCACCGTTTATACATATAAAGGAACCCAGGTAAAGCAAAAGGATACAGGTGAAATTGCTACTATTCTAAGGGGCATTGAGATATTTTCTCCTCTTACGAAACAGGAGATTGCGAAACTTGCCGAAAAATTCATACTTGGCTACTTCGCAAAAGGGGAAAAATTGATTAAAGAGGGAGAAGAAGGCAGAACATTTTTTATAATCAAGGAAGGAATGGTCTCCGTGAATGTTCTTGTTGGAGATAAAATGAAGAAGGTCAAAATACTGGAAAGGAGTAACTTCTTTGGAGAAATGTCCCTCTTAACAGGGGAAAAGAGAAACGCCACAGTTATCGCAGAGGAAGAGACG
>SOKM01000117.1 GCA_004375785.1 Candidatus Cloacimonadota bacterium
ATTATAACAGCGAAGCGTTTTCTTACAGCATTTGCGTTTGTTTACAACGAAGTGTTCGTTTACAGCTTCGCATTTGTTTACACTTTTTCCTTTATAATTTTTATCCATTGTCCGTTTCATCTATTCATTATCTTCGGTTTTCTTTTACCGCTGCTGAGCAGCCACTTCCGTTCATCTTTGATGAATCACCACCGTACTGAGTCTGTCGAAGGACTCATACCGTTACGAAGTAACCCCTATTTATCCTCCGAAACCTTGGTGTAGGAGGACCGTTCCACAAGAACTCTTCTCTACTTACTCCTTGCTTTCTTATACATCGTGGCGGCGAAGGGATTTGAACCCCTGACACGCGGATTATGATTCCGCTGCTCTAACCGACTGAGCTACGCCGCCCTTGAATTTTGGAATATATAACATAGAGCATTTCACTTGTCAATTACTTTTTGCAGGAAATGTCAAGCCAAAATCGTAATGACCTCTGAAAAATTTCCAATCAACAAATTCCAAACAATATACAAATTCCAAAATAGCAATAACTTAAAGGGTTTTCTGTTTTTGGTATTGTTTTTTATTTGTACATTGAGATTTGGAAATTTTCATTTGATTTCTATCGTTTTTTTGTCTCTTATATTCTCTTTCAATCCCTGTTAATTTTTGTTTTTTCCTTGACATTTTGGCAAATTTATGCTATATTTATATTTAGAAAAGATATGAAAGAAAGGAGTGAGGCAAGGAGTGCCGAGTGTTAAGATACGTGATGGTGAAAGTTTTGAAGGTGCGCTTCGCAGATTTAAGAGAATCTGCGAGCAGGAAGGTATATTAAGCGAAATTAAAAAGCATCAACATTTTGAAAAGCCAAGCGAAAAAAAGAAAAAAAAGATGATTGCTGCAAAAAGAAAACTGAGAAGATTTGGACTACCTAATTACACAAAGTTTTCTTGACCTTTAGATGCATTTTACCTCTGAAATTCTACTCCTTTTAGAATTTGATAGACTTAGGAAAGTCATATCAAATTTCTCTTTTTCTATTTTAGGAAGAGAAGCCATTCTTTCTATTGTTCCCCAAAAAGAGAAAAGCGAAGAGACAGTTTCCCTCGTAAAAGAGTTTAGATTGCTCTTGAATTCTACACGAATCTTTCCCGTTCCTCAAGATAAGGATATAAGACCGATTCTTAAGAAGGTTAAGGAAGGTGTTGAGTATCTATCCATTAAAGAGCTTTTTCACACAGGAGAGGTTACAAGGGATTATAAGAAAGTAGGGTTTTTTCTTGGGAAACTTCCTTCCGAGTATAAAAACATAGCAAAACTTGGTTTTTTTTCAAAAAAACTCCCTGACTTATATGAAAAAATCCAAAAAATAATTGATGAAAATGGGGAGATAAAGGACAATGCCTCAGCTGAATTGAAGTCAATCAGGTCAGGTTTCAGAAGGTCGCATAAGAAACTTTTAAGTGCTGCAAACAACCTTATCTCTGAAAAAAAGAGGTTTCTTCAGGAGGAAATTTTTACAACAAAAGAGGGAAGAATTGTTCTTCCCGTTCTTTTCTCGAAGAAGAAAAATGTTAGAGGGATTGTTCATAGTATCTCTCAAACACAGAACACAATTTTTATAGAGCCTGTAGAACTTGTCGAATTGAACAACGAATGTGCTACTTTTAAGTTAAGGGAAGAAGAAGAGATAAAGAGGCTGTTGAGAACACTTACAAAAGAGATTCAAAATAATATTGATTGCTATGAGAAATCTATCGAAGAAATGCGGGAAATTGATAAATTATATGCAATTGCATCATTCAGCGAAAAATACAATCTTACGCCGCCACTTTTTTCGAAAGAACCTTATCTTGTAATCAGGAAAGGGAAACACCCTCTTCTTTTAATTAAAAAAGGAAAGGATGGTGTTGTCCCTTTCGATATTGAACTCGGTAGAAAGTCAAAAATACTTCTTATAAGCGGGCCCAATATGGGAGGGAAAACTGTTCTCTTAAAGAGTATTGGAATTATTACGCTGATGGCTTATGCCGGTATGCATATACCAGCAAAGGAAGATTCAATGATTCCCGATATTGATGCCATTTATGCAGATATTGGTGATAAGCAGTCTATAGAGATGGACCTATCAACATTTTCATCTCATATCAAAAATATCACTGCTGCACTAAAGAATGTAACGAAAAGGTCTCTTGTTCTCCTCGATGAGATTGGTGTTGGAACAGATCCTGAAGAAGGAATGGGGATAGCTATGGCAACCCTTGAAAAACTGGCTGAAAAGGGTGCTCTCACCTTTGCGACGACCCATTATGGGAAGCTCAAACATTTTGTTGCTGAAAGAAAAACCATGGTAAATGCTTCTATGGATTTTAACATAAAAAAAGGTATACCAACATACCATCTATCACTGGGAATTCCTGGCATTTCACACGGTTTTGCAGTTGCTGAAAAGATGGGATTTCCTGCTGAGCTTTTGAGTAAAGCGAAGTCTTACATCGATAAAAACGTACTAAGAACCGATGAATTGCTCTGCTCACTTGGTGAATTAATGAAAAAGGTTGAGAATGAAAAGAAGATTATCGATGAAGAGAGAAAAAAACTCGATTCTCTTCTTGCAGAGTATGACATGAAGTATCGAGAAATCAGAGCAAGAGAGAAGGAATTCCTGAAAGATGCAAAGCATCGGGCAGAAGGGATCGTATACTCAACGAGAAGAGAAATGGAGAATCTTGTAAAAGAAATAAGAGAATCACAGGCATCAAAAGAAGATATTAAGAAGGCAAAAGAGAAAATATCAAAGAAACTACAGCATTTCAAAAAAGAGGCAGAGATAAAAAAGGAGAAGGGATTTTCTTTGGGTGACTATGTTTATTCGAATCAACTAAAAATTTCGGGAAAAATAATAGAGATTTTGGAAGGGTACGCAAGGGTAGAGGGTGAGAAGTTTCGTTTCCTGACACCTTTTGAGGCTTTAGAGTTAAAAAGAGATAAAGGGAAGAAAGAAGAAAAAGATATGGTGTTTATAGATAAAAAGGATGTGAATTTTGAGATTGATATTAGAGGACTCCTTGCTGAAGAAGCAGAAATCAGGGTGACAAGATTCATTGACGATACTTTCCTCTCAGGTTTATCAACAATTTATATTATCCACGGTAAGGGTAGTGGCGCTTTAAGGGAAACTGTCTCAGAGATTCTTAAAAAAGATAAAAGGATTGAAGAGTTTAGGCTTGGATACTGGAATGAGGGTGGAAGTGGGGTTACAATAGCCAAATTAAAAATTTAAAAAAAATTTGCAAAAATCAAATTTCCTTATTATATTGTTAGAGATGTATAAAAGTAAGAAAACAATTGGTAAAAAAAACCCTTTTAGATTTTGTTATACATATTAAATTGGAGATGGTGAAGAAAAAGTTGGAATTATCCATCTTTTTTTAGGTTTTTACAATTTATATTGGATAAAATTGCGGAACAATTTCCAATCGTCCTGGAGTCCTTTTAATGGCAAGATATTATTTGAGTCAGGAGAAAATTGAGGAAATAAGGGAAGCGGCAGATATAATTGATATTATTAGCGAATATATCCCGATAAAAAAAAGAGGAAAGAATTTTACAGGTCTCTGTCCTTTTCATTCTGAGAAAAAGCCCTCTTTCACTGTTTCACCAATAAAACAGCTCTACCACTGTTTCGGTTGTGGTGCTAGTGGAAATATTATTACCTTCGTTATGAACTATGAGTCTCTATCTTTCATTGAGGCGATAGAGATACTTGCAAAGAAATTTGGTATAAAACTTGATAGAAAATCGGCACAGGGCAAAGATAAAATCAGACAGGAATTACTGGATGTGAATGATTTTGCTTTCGAGTTTTTTAAAAAGAGCCTTATGCAGGAATCGGGGAAAATGGCAATTACATATTTAATAAAGAGGGGTATAGACCCAGCAACAAGAGGAGATTTTGGGATAGGATATGTGCCTGGTGGATGGGACAACCTGTTAAAAGCGGCGCAGAAAGAGGGAATATCTAAGACCATACTCCATTCTGCCGGGCTTTTAGTAAAAAATGAAAAAGGAAGTTTCTATGACAGATTCAGGAACCGTATTATCTTTCCTTTCTATAATTCTATCGGTAAAAAGATTGGATTTGCAGGAAGGACACTCGAGGACGAAGTGCCAAAATATTTGAATATTTCAGAAACACCGCTGTATAAAAAAAGATATACTCTATACGGACTTTATCAGGGAAAAGAAGAGATACGAAAAACCGATAAGTGTCTTGTTGTTGAGGGATATATGGATCTACTTACATTATATCAGGCAGGTTTCAAGAATGCTGTTGCAATCTCAGGAACCTCATTAACAGACGAGCAGGCAAAATTTATCAGGAAATATACAAGAAATATCTATATTTCTTTTGATGCTGATAGATCAGGAAAGGATGCTACATTACGAGGAATCTCAATTTTTATAAAGAACGGATTAGTACCATTTATAATAACCCTTATAAAAGGAAAGGACCCTGATGAAATAATCAGAAAGGAGGGTAGAGAGGAATTTCAGAGACTGATTGCTAATGCAGAGCACTTTGTAGATTTTAAGATGAGGTTTTTACTATCCAAGTATGATTTAAAAAAAACAGTCGAAAAAACAAAGGTTGTAAAAGAGATAAGAAGAACTTTAACCCAGGTAAAAGATTTGACAGAGAGACAGATGTGGTTGAATAAGATTTCAAAGAAACTTTCTGTTGATGAATCCGTTTTGATAAGTGGTGGTAAGAGTGCAAAGAATAAAGAACAATTTATGCCTTCTATTTTATCATTAAAAGAGATGTGCTGTGATTTAATTACTCTTCTTGCAATGAGACCTGAAAAATATGAAGAGGTTGTTGGTTTGTTTGAAAATGATAATCTTTTTGACGAAACGACTAAAAGCATGATGACTTATATTGAGAAAAAGAAAAAAGAGCAGGAAAAAATAGATGTAGCAGATATTATTGACCTGATAGAAAGCGCTGAAGAAAGAAAAAGAGTATCAGCTACAAGTTTTAATATTAATGAAGAGAATGTATTGAAGATGCTAAATCAGTATATTAGGAGGATTAAGTCAGTAAAGTTAAAAGAAAGATGGGATGCGGTAAAAGAAGAGATACAGAGAAAAGAGGGAGATAGTGATGCAGTCCGTGTTCTTTTACAGGAACAAAAAAGAATAGCTTATACCTTAAAAACCTTGGGAGGGAATTTTGTTAAGGAAAAAAGAGTTTAAGATTGAAGAAATCTTAAAATTTGTCGATAAAGGGAAAATTTCTTTCAAGACATTGAACAGTATTCTTCCAGAAGAACTCATTAAACCGGAAGAACTTGACAACATATTTATGTATTTAGATGCTGTTGGAGTTGTCGTGTATGATGCAAGAAGTACTGAGGTAGAGAAAAGAAAACCTATTGCGACAACTTTTAAAACCGAGGTTACAAAAACCAGCAAGTATAAATCTGATATAAAGATTGATGACCCAATCAGAATTTATCTTAAAGATATGGGAAAGGTTTTTCTGCTATCTCGAGAAGGAGAAGTATCTATTGCGAAAAAGATAGAGAACGGGCGTATGCATATTATAAGAAATCTTTTTAATTTACCACTGTGTCTTAAAGAAATGGGAAATTATTACTATAGACTTAAGAACAATGAGATGCGAATTGAGGAGTTTATCCATGTGGATGTTAACGACTGGCCACATAACTATTCCGGTTGGAAGGAAAAACAGAGGATAATGAGGCTTCTCGAAGGCATTGAAAGGTACAGAAAAAGATATTGTGAGTCTCTGAGGCGACTAAAAAAATTAAAGTATAAGAAAAAGATATTGGAAGAACGGAACAAGTTAGAGATAACTCGCGGTAGAATAATAGGTAAAATTGCCAAGTTAAAAATTCAGAAAAAAGTAATCAGTAATATTGAATCTAAACTCAAAGAAATTGTTTTAGAGGTTAGATATTATGAAAGGAAGGTAAAGAAAACTGAAAACTCTTTTGGCATGACAAGCGATGAAATTTTCGAGCTTGGGGAAAAAAGGATAACAAAGAAAGTTGTTAAAAAAATTAAAAAGAAAAAGGAGCAGATAAAAAAGACTGTTGAAGATATTCAGTATTTAATTAAGAAACTACAGGGGATAGAAAAAGATGAAATTATTCCTTTAGAAGAACTCAAAAAATCATTACATACTATTGCTGTGTGGGAAACGGTAATATTACAACTTAAAGAAAAAATGATTGAAGCAAATGTCAGGCTTGTAATCAGTATTGCAAAGAGATATACTAATAGAGGACTCGATTTTCTTGATCTGATTCAGGAGGGAAATACAGGTTTAATGAAGGCAGTTGAAAAATTTGATTACAAAAAAGGTTATAAATTTAGCACTTATGCAACCTGGTGGATTAAACAGGCAATTACGAGAGCAATTGCTGACCAGGCACGAACTATCAGGGTTCCCGTTCATATGATAGAAGTCATACATAAGGTAGTTAAGGCAACAAGGGAGCTTGTGCAGAAAAATGGACGTGACCCGACTGCGGATGAAATTTCTAAGAAAATCGGGATTTCTGTGTCAAAAGTGAAAAGTGTTTATAAGATTGCTCAGGATACTGTTTCACTTGATAAACCTATCGGGAATGAGGAAGAGAGTTTTCTTGGAGATTTTATTCCTGATAGAACCGTAACATCGCCAGCTCACTCCGCAGCACTTGTTTTGCTACAGGAAAAACTCGAGAAGGTACTGGGAACACTCAGTGCGAGAGAACAAAAGGTTCTTGAAATGAGGTTTGGATTAAGTGATGGGACACCCAAAACTCTTGAAGAAGTCGGGATGATGTTCAATGTGACAAGGGAGAGGGTCAGGCAGATTGAGACTAAAGCACTGAAGAAACTGAGACATCCAACAAGAGCAAGAAGGTTAAAAGGTTTCATGGAAATGCCAGATTAAAAAAAGACAGTAAAGGTGTCGGTAACGGTTAGGGTAACGAAGCCCGCCTGCCTGTGCGTGTCCGCACGCAGACAGGTATTGTATAGCGTCAATCGGTAATGGACATGCAAGTAATCAGGATTTTTCGTGATTTAGAAGTTTAACCCTAAAACAGTAAACGAGATTGACTGATTATTTA
>SOKM01000325.1 GCA_004375785.1 Candidatus Cloacimonadota bacterium
CGAGGCTGATAAGAAAAAAGACTGTTAAGGAAAAGAAGAAGGAAGAGAAGAAAAAGGGAAAAAAGGTAGAAAAAACCAAAAAAACAAAAAAGTCAACAGAGAAATAGCAAAACCAGTAACTAATGAATAGATTCCAATACACAATTTGCAATTGCTTTCTTATCTCTTAAGTTCTCTTTCAATCCCTGTTAATGTTATTTTTTTTCTATTGTTTCTGTGTCTTTCTTTGGCTTAATTTTCTCGGTTGTTTTTTACTTTATTATTCTAAATTCCACCCTTCTGTTTTTCTGCATATTTTCTTCTGTATCATTTGGAGCAACAGGTTTTGTATCTGCAAATCCTTCAGTTTCTATTCTCTCAGGGTCGATATCAAAGTTTTTCGTTATATATTCCTTTGCAGAGTTTGCCCTTGCCCCTGAAAGTCTCCAATTTGAAGCATATTCTTTTGTCCGTATCTCCCTTGAATCTGTATGACCTTCTATTTTTAATTTGTATGCTGGATTCTCTTTAAGTGCCATTCCAATACTGTTTAGTATTTCAAATGCTCCTTCCCTCAGGTTAGCTTTCCCAGTGTCAAAGAATATATCCTTAAGAACAATGAGACCTTTTTCTTTCACAAGGAAGAAACTTTGTTCTTTAAGTTCACCAGAACCTACAAAGATTTCTTTTGTTTGATTTATATAATTACTGGAATTCGCAGTAAGCTTGTAAGTTCCCTGTTTGAGATTTCCCATTTCATAGTTACCGTTTCCTTTTGTCTGAACATTACAGGAAACAGGTCCAGAGCATTCGATATTTCCTGATACTGGTTCTTTTGTTTCAGCATCGTATATTACGCCAATGATTGCAGAGGGCATAGGTTTTCGCAGGAGCACCTTAATCTCTGTATGTTTGTTCTTTTTATGGAAAAAGGAATCACAGGATGTCGCATACCCATGTTTCTCTACCAATATTTTTGTCTTCCCTTCAGGAAAAAACTCTCTCTTGAATTCTCCATTTGTTACATCTGTCCATTCTTTGCCTTTGAAAGCACCATCAAATTCTATCTTTGTTTTCAATGGCAAATTTGTGTAGGCATCAATGACCATAATTGTTAAGCCACCCCTTTTCTTCTTTGCAAAATGTGACAAAAAACTATAGGAGAGTGCAATTCTTTGCGTTGATTCGAGTCCAGAATAAGGCACAAATGCATAGTCAATTCCGAGATTGTGCCAATTTATCCCTGCCCCGTAAGTAAAGAAGCCGAGTTCACTGTTTTGAGGTCCTGTCCTTAAACCTATTCTTAGATTAAGGATGTTTAGGATAGAGTATTCAAAACCTGAATGAAGTTCAGGTTTGCCCTTAAGAGGTATGTTTATATCCAGGAGACAGATTGCATTATCCTTATAGGAGATTCTAAGTCCAGTTCTAAAACCAGCAGGCAAGGGTACTTTTTTTGTCAGATAATTTACAGAAGGTCCGATGTTCTGAAGGTTGCCACCTACTGATGCCCAATCCTTTAAATGATATATAAAGCCGAGATCCATACAGACTCCAGTTGCAGTAACTTCTTTTAGGTTATCATAGATACCTTTTATTCCAACACCTATGGAGAGTTTATCCATTATTCTTTCACCATATGATAAATGTAGAATCGTTGTGGAAGTGCTAAAGGATGCATGTTGTTCTTCATCCTCAGTCCAGGATTCTACCTCATCTATACCTGAATAGATAATTGAAGGAGAAAATTTTCCGTAGGGAGTCTGGATTACTCCTGTAATGTATTCATCCTTTGTGTCAAAAAACCACTCTTGATGTGAGAAGAAGATATAATTCTTTTCTATATTTCCAAGACCTGCAGGGTTCCACCAGGAAGCAGTGGCATCATTGCTCAGTGCAACGAAACTTTCTCCGAGTGCTGCAGCCCGTGGTCCAAAACCTATCCTCAGGGTAGGAAACGCAGAAGTTCCTATATCTTCACTACCGAATCCTATTAAAAAACCTGTTATTAACAAAAAGTTTACAATCATAATCCCCTCCTGAATCGCAATAAAGATTCTTTGGTTTTTGGTATTGTCCTTTGTGAATTGTTTGTGATTTGTTCATTGTGGTTTGGTAATCCTCTTTTTGGTGTATTGTTTGTGATTTGTCCATTGAGGTTTGGAAATTTTCATTATCTTACAATTGCCGTCTTTTTAATTATCTTATCCTCTCGACCGCTGTCCCTCTTTAACCTGAATACGTAATAGTATACAGCAGGCGCCAATGGTTTGCTGTAATCATTCCTTCCGTCCCAGGGTAACTTATAGATTCCCCTTTGGTAGTGTTTTCCAGAAAGTAATACCCTCACACGCTCTCCAAGCCTGTTGTATACATTAAGATATACCTTACCTGCCTCAGGGAGCGAAAACCTGAACGTTGTCCTGTCCATAAATGGGCTGGCATAGTTGTGTATCTCTAAAGCAGGAACAATATATGAATATACTACCGCACTGTCCTCCTTACTATATACCTCCGTCTCTCCATTGATAACTACCTTCAAAGATAATGAATCGAGCCCCACCATACCTGTAGGTGCATTCACTCTGATGTATAAACCTACCGTGTCATTTGGCTCCATCCAGCCTATGTCAAACATTCCATTACTATTATTGTCTATTAGAGGTGATAAACCACTGTTAAGTAACTCGTATGTCCAGCCACCTGATGCACCAGCAGGATAGACCTCTACATAATCCCTCGCCGTTCCTTCCAATACTACCCACAATGCATAATCCTTTACCATACCAAACTCCAACCTCTCACTGTAATCAGGGTCTATGAGAAATAGTGTAACACTGCCAGTTATATAGGTAATAAGCATTGCCGTATCATAGATATTCTCGTTATTACTCGATGTCGCATAAACCACCCTGATGTCCGTATCACCAGCCACCGCACTATCAGATGCTCCTACCCTTGCTCTTATATTAACACTTGAGTTAGGTAAAACAGGGCCCACATCCAGTTTACCATCACTGTCCGTGTCCTCTAAAGGTAACCCATTCTCATCCAATATCTCAAAATACCAGTCAGCATTACCACCAGAAGAGGTTATATCTATTACATCAGGACTGTTCCCGAGATTCGTTACTGCAAGATTATAACTTACAGTATCCCCTGGCGATACAGAATCAGCAGAGTCAGGTTCTATCAGAACAGCAACACTTGAGTTTACTATGGTGACAAGGTGTGCATTGTCTTTTACACTCGTATCAATGGATGATACTGCCCAGATAACGGTAGAATCAATATCTCCTCCCTGTGCAGCAATTGATGATGTTATACCTGCCTTCATAAGAACTGAACCACCAGATGGAACAAGACCAACATCAACCTTACTGTCTCCATCCGTATCTGTAAGAGGGTTACCTGAAGAATCCAGAAGTGAGCAGGACCAGCCTGGAGATGTTCCATTACTTATTATATCTATCACATCATCAAGCGAGCCAAGATTTCTAACAGTAAGATTGTAAACCTTTGTTAAACCCGCATCCACATACCCTGTCTGGTCAGGGTCTATCAATACAAGTGTTGAGTCTGGTGAGATAACTGTGGTTATGAGTGTTGCTGTGTCAACAGTATCAGGATAACCTGTAAACCTCACAAGGACAAGAGCCGTATCTACATCACCCGGATTGGCAGAAGCAGGTGAGCTAATCTGAGCAACAATACCGCAGGATGTGCCAAAAGGCTCGAGTGTATCTATGTCGACAGCCCAGTTACCGTTATGGTCGACTAATGATATTCCTGTAGAATCAAGAAGATCGTATGACCAGGAAGGAGAGCTCTGGGTTACTGTAACGTCGACAACATCTTTTATGTTACCGTAATTTGTTATATCTAAGGAGTAATTTATACTCTCGCCAGGAAGGATGTTTCCCGACTGGTCAGGGTCTATAATGAGTGAAATATCCATTATTATCTTTGTTATGATAAAACAGGTATCTGAAGTTGCTGTATCACTGGCAAAGTATGCCTTTATAACAGTGGTATCTGTAGTTCCAGCGAAGCAGGAATCGGTAGGTGTTATATCAACGAAAAGGTATCGTGTTTCATTGGGAAAGAGTGTATCAATATCAGGGATGCCGTTGCCATTGTGGTCTATCAAAGTATCGCCTGATATTGCGTCTCGAATCCTAACATCCCAGTTCAGCTCTGTCCATTGTTTAGTGATTTCAACGATGTCTTCTGTTGTTCCTTGATTTTCAACATAAATGGAATATGTCTTCATCTGTCCTGTACCAGTGGAATCAATATAGTCAGGCTCAACAAGGAGTTGATTGATAGCACCATATTCAATTCTTACTTCCCATAGATATGGAAGGATTGCAGGTGTAGTATATGTAAAGATTGCCTTATATTGAATATATCTTGAAGCAAGTGAATCGGGAATGATACCACCGTTAGATACAGGAACCCATTCTCTCCAGGTTGAATCGGGAGATGAAGTCTCTCCAGTTCTTACAGATATAATGATATCGGTTCCAGATGGGATACTATCATCCCAACTGATATTAAGCCACAATTGAATTTCACCACCATCAAAAACCGAAGAAATATAATCTTCTTTGTACTCCCTTGTATAAACATTGCCAGGCTCAAAGAACATTCCATGATGGTCACACGAAACAGGTAACGAAACATATCCATTAAAGTCTGGTCCCCAGTGAACGTAGCTATAAGAATAGTATCCGTTGAGTAAGAAATCAAGATGACTATCATAATTAAAATCTGCAATACATCCACCAGTTGAGACATCACATATTCCAACTGTTGTTGTATTGCCATCTGAAAATCCTGTTTCGTTTCCCCAATATATTATCGGAATTGCATTACTCCTGAAGAAAAGAATGTCAATGTAACCATCTTCATTTATGTCTGCACAGGCACTTCCACCGTAAGCAGGTCCTGAATTGAGAATCTGCATATTTGTCTGGCTATAACCGGAAGAACTCCCCCAGTATATATAAGTGACATTTGAATCCCAGTGGGTAAAGACAAGGTCGAGGTACCCATCATTATTGAGGTCAGCAACAGACGTTCCATGAACACCGTATGCGGTAGGGAGAGCCTGTTGGTTGGATGCACTGTATCCTGAAGGACTCCCCCAGTATATGCGATTATGCAACCAGGAAAGGTCTCTTTCACAGAAAAGTATATCGAGCCAATTGTCATTGTTGAAATCGCCCACCTCAATATTCTGACACCCCACATACATTGGAAGTTCTGTTCTGTTTGATTCAGAATATCCTGACGAATCACCCCAGAAAATTGCTGAAACAGAATAATTATAGCGGTCTACGATAATATCAAGCCATCCATCTTTATTCAGGTCTGCTGTATAGGAAGCTTCTCCTACAGTCCAGGGAGTTGAGATTGAAAAACTGTTTCCTGGGACTGGACCTCCAGGTTGACCCCAGTGGATTAAAAGGTGTGATGATGTTTTTGTTATAAGTTCAGGGTATCCATTACAGTTGAGGTCAGAAGATATTGAATTACCAGATCTGGATGAAACAGAAAATTCGCGATAATTTCCAGGGTCAAAGCCGTCTGATTGACCCCAGAATACTCTTAGATTATCCCAACTTGATGTAAAAACCTCAAGATAACCATCGTTGTTCAGGTCAAATCTATGTGCGAATTCAACTGTACCACCATAACGGTGTGAGGCGTATAGATTTCTTTCGTAAACTCCATCGGCAAAATCTTCCTGAGTAGTCTCAACCCAGGTTAATCCAGAGATAGAAGGTGGAAAGAGAAATATAAAAAGCAATAACTTGTTTATCAAATGGTTTACCTTTGTAATCATATTCTTTTTTCAAATTCTAATCATTAATAGGAAAAGGTTCCGTAATCAAAAGGACTCTTATAAATTCCCCTCCTGAGAGGCCTGCCTACGACAAAGCTTCGGCAGATAGACCCATTCACCAAAGCTTTAGCGTAGGTGAGACCTGTCCACTGAAGTTTTAACGTAGGTAGAGGTGTCTCCGTACTAGACTGTGTGTGTAACTCTCTTGAGAGAGGTTTCCCCCCTGAATCGTCTCTTATTAGAAAGGGTACTTTGTAGGAGAAGAAGTGTGTAATTTTCCTGATTTTATTACACCCTAAGCTATAAATCATCAGACATATGCAACGAAGTCTGAGATTATTTTGGTAGTGAATAAGAAAGTAGGGGCGTTCAATTGAACGCCCCTACTTTCAAAAAAACTATCGTTGCCCCAAAAAGAGCAATTTTTCGTTCAAAAAATATGTTTTACCGTTTTGCTCATTGATTGTTAATCTCATGAAAAAGACACCAGATGGGAGATTCTGATTTCCACTTCCCAGAATTATAGTATGCTGTCCACTCATTAAATTGTGGTTTCTCATAAGAGATATTACTTCTCTTCCAGAACAATCATATACATTCCCCGAAACCTCTGAATCCTTTGGCAATTCTAAGAGAAATTTAACAGGGAGAGAAAGAGTAGAAGAGATAATAGATAGGGTTGGATTTGGTGTATAGTATTTTGGTAAGTGTTTTCTTTCTTCAAGCCCAATTAAACAGGTTGGTTCAGGGTCAGTATATTTTCTTACACGGAGGTCATCTATGGCTGTATGGCTACCAGAGTAGTTCCCGAGCGTAAAAGGACAAGAATACGTGACATCGTGAGCATTGAGAAATACCTGAACACTGTCAGGTGCTCTCAGGAGGAAACTAAAATTACCGGAACCGTCATAAGTAACTTTTCCTTTCAGCCATACATATGGATAATTACCGGTGTAAATGGTGGGGTCACTGTCAAGCCAACAATATATTTTATCAATGGCTGTTCCATTGCCATTGAGTCCATGATAACCAAGCCGATATCCCTGACTTCCAGAAGTATTATCCGAAAAAAAGATAGTATTACCTGAATAAGCATATGAGGACATATAATTCATTTTTGCCTCGGCAATTGCTGCACCGGTAATAGTATATGAAGAGAGTATCTTACGATGATTTGCTGTGAGCATTTGTTCAAGGAATTGATTGTCAGCTTTCCATGAACCGCATATAACAGTCCAGTCACTAATATCCTGGTCATTGAAATCATCAAAGAACTCAAACACAGCTGGTCCAT
>SOKM01000219.1 GCA_004375785.1 Candidatus Cloacimonadota bacterium
GAAACTCAAAATTTTAGAATGATTAAAAAGATGGTTTTCATAGGAAGATAAATTTCAGTAGCGTTGGGGCTTGCCATGTTACCATACGGTACATGGCTTGTCCCCAACATTGGTAAACCGAGATTGCTTCGGAAGAAATTATGAAAAAACACTCGCAATGACACTCTTTCAAGAGAATGTAACGGGGTTTACTTATTATTTACTAAAATAAATCTTTGTGTCTTTGTGTCTTCGTGGCAAAATTTTCTTGACAAAACTACAAAAATATCATAGATTAATATTAGAAAGGAGGTGAAGTGATGTTAAAGAAAAAGAAATTGTTTTTGATTTTTCTCTTTATATCAATTTTTATTTTCATCCTTTTAAGTGCAGATGAAGAAGAAGTGCCAAAACCTGAGTATGTAAGTTATAAGAAATGTAAGACCTGTCATAAGGATATTTACAACTCATGGAAAGAAACCACTCATTATACGAATTTTCAAGCTGTGTTGGATTCAACTGGTCTTGATGATACAACTTGTTTTACATGTCATACAACAGGTTACGGAGAGCAGGGTGGTTTTGTCGATACAACAGAAACTCCAGACCTCATTGGTGTTCAATGTGAGAGTTGTCATGGTCCTGGAAGCTTGTACAAAAAGTATTCTATTATGAAAGACCACGAAAAGTGTATTGAAAATGGTCTTTATGAGCAAACGGAAGAAGTTTGTACAAGATGTCATACAGAGGAACAAAGCCCAGATTTCAATTACGAAGAGGCTGTGAAGGACCCTAAAGGAGTTCACATAATCCCGGAAAAAGAAGAATAGATATAAAGATGGAGTAGCGAAACTTGTTTCGCAAAATGTAAGATGATATCGTGTGTAGGGGCGTATTGCAATACGCCCCTACTGTGTAATCTGGGGTTTAATCAATGTAATCTGAGATTTCAGTTTTCCTGAAATCTTTTTTTTCTTGACATTAGGACATTTTTATTTTAATAGATTAATGCTATGAAAAGGTATGTAATTTTCGGAATTGGTTTTATAATTTCAGGCTTTCTTATTTTATATGGTCTTAAACTTCAGGATTTCCAGGAAGTTCTCAGGAATGCGGTTTTACTCTGCCTCTCCTGCATCGGCATAGCGAATTAGATGTTATTCGGAACGTTCACAAAAACACAACAGGTGAGCCATCCTGGCTCACAGGAGCGAGGCAAGATGCCTCGCCTGTTATAGTAGAGGAGACAAAATACCTCGCCTATTGATGTAATTGAGATATGAAAAGGTTAATTGTTCAGATTTTAAGTGCCATTGGAATCAACAGTTATTTTTATGCTATTGTTAAAAAAGGAATATATCAGGGGAGTCTGAAAGGTATCCCTTTCCCTGTTCTCAATTGTTATGCTTGCCCCCTTGCCCGTTTTGCCTGTCCAATCGGGAGTTTACAGCATTATGCAGCAATAAGGGCAATCCCTTATTATCTAATAGGTATCTTTGGGGTAACAGGATTCTCGGTTGGGAGAGCTCCTTGCGGATGGCTGTGCCCATTTGGTTTTATTCAGGACCTGCTTTATAAAATTAGAACAATTAAGATTAAAATCCCCAGGGTTTTCTCATACTTCAAATTCGCCATTTTGCTAATTGTTGTAATAATCATTCCTTATCTCACCCATGAATCCTGGTTTTCAAAACTATGTCCTGTTGGTTTACTTGAAGGCGGAATCCCTATCATTGCCTGGAATCCTCAGACAGGTGGACTTTCTAACCTGAGACACCTTATTGGATGGCTCTATTTTGTTAAACTTGGAATCCTTACTTTTATACTTGGACTTTCTGTAATTTCAAAAAGACCTTTCTGCAGAATCTTCTGTCCTCTTGGAGCAATACTTTCCCTTTTTAATAAGGTTAGTCTATTACAAATTAATCTCATAGAAAATAGATGTATCCCGGAAAAATGTGATATGTGCAGAAAGGTCTGTCCAATGGATATCAATATATATGAGAACCTTACAGATGTTGACTGCATAAGGTGTGGAAGGTGTATCAGCGCATGCCCGGATAATGCACTTTATGTTACTCCGTCGTTCAGGAAGTGTAAATTGACAGAAACTCAGATACGCAGAGCAAGCTCTGCTACTCCTGAAATGGAGTAGCGAAACCTTGGACTGACATAAGGAAGGCTTGTTTCGCGCCAGTTCCCTAAAGGTTTTACGATTGCAGAAAAACCCTGTATGCTTTGAAGGTTTCGTATAGGTCAGCTTTACTGCTCACCTCAAAAGGTGAGTGCATGCCCAGGAGTGCAGGACCGCAGTCCACGGTTTCAATACCGTATTGAGCTATATATTCTGATACAGTGCCTCCACCGCCTTCATCCACCTTGCCAAGCTCTCCTGTCTGCCAGATGACCTTATTTTTATTGAAAAGTCTCCTTATCTCACCTACGAATTCAGCAGATGCGTCATTCGTCCCATATTTTCCACCTGCCCCAGTATATTTTGTTAAAACAACACCATATCCAAGTTTAGCAGCGTTTGTCTTCTCAAGGACATTCTGGTAATTGGGGTTTATTGCTGCGTTAACATCGCCTGAAAGTGCTTTTGATTTATTGAGGACTTCTCTTACCATATCGAAACTTGATGTCTTTCCTTTTCTTGAAATAATTTCTCTTATACAATCTACGAGGAACTGTGACTGCGCACCGGTTGCTCCAACGCTTCCTATCTCTTCCTTATCAAGAAAGAGGACAAGAGTGGAATGCACTGGCGCTTTTATGATATTAATTGCCTTGAACGATGTATAGCCACAAATTCTATCATCCTGACCGTATCCTCCTAACATACTCATGTCCCATCCAATATCCCTTGCTGGTATTGCAGGAACCGCTTCAATTTCGGAACTTATAAAATCTTCTTCTTTTATTCCATACTTTTTGTTAAGTATTTCCATAATGGCAAGTTTCACTCTCTCTTTTTCTTCGTTATCAGGAAATGGAAAACTTCCGGCAAGAAGGGTTAACTTTTCTCCTTCTATTGCTTCTACTAATTTTTTCTGGGATTGTTCCTTTCGGTAAAGATGCGGGAGTAAATCAGCAATGGTAAAAACAGGGTCTTCAGCGTTATCTCCGATATTTATTTTTATTTTTTTTCCATCCCCATTTATTATGATTCCGTGAAGAGCGATGGGAATTGATGTCCACTGGTATTTTTTTATCCCTCCATAGTAATGTGTTCTTAATAGTGCAAGTTCTACATCTTCATAAAGAGGATTAGGCTTCAGGTCGAGTCGAGGCGCGTCTATATGAGAGACTACTATCCTTATACCCTCTAACACTGGTTCACGTCCAATAATAGCGAGTGCAATACTTTTATCTCGATTTACCTTATAGAATTTTTTCCCTCTTTTTTTCAAGAAGTTATTGAAACCATTTTTCTCTGCATTTGCGACTATCCATTCAACTGCTTCCCTTTCTGTTTTAACCCCGCTCAGAAATTCTTTATATTTGTCGCTAAATTTTAAAGTCTCTTTTTTCGCTTTATCAGTATAATGGTCCCAAGCAGGTTTTAATTCTCTCATCAGTCTCTTCTTTAAATTTTCTGTTCTTTTTTTCATATGACTCCTTTCTAAAATCTGCTTAAAAGATTGACTTTAATACCCTCGAAAGGCTCTTCTATTCTACAATAACCACCGGAGCAGATAAGCCCACCTTTTTCAGAACCAGCCATGATATTCAAGGTATGAGAATCTGAGATGTCCCATCTTAACTCAATTACCTTCCATTTCGTTCCCACACTCTCCAGAAGCACTTCTTTGTCTCGTATTTCCCATCTACCCGATAGTGTAAGATATGAGAAGATACCCATATCTAATGAAACTCCATTATCCATAAATTTTATTATTTTTATTCCCAAAGAGTCTATTTCGACAATTCTTGAGTTTAAACCTAAGCTCAGAGAAAGTGGTTTTAGGTAACTCATAAAACCTATTTGCGGTATCCATTCAGTTTTTCTATCAACATCTGGTTCAGGTTTCTTATAATCGAGGTTTTTCAGGCTCAGGAGTATTGTTGGACCTTTTGTCCATAAGTCTCCTTTGAGTTCCCCATAGATTTCATCAAAACCAAGAGAATCTGAAGAGATGGCAGATAAAGTAGACTTATTTAGTTGTAAATACCAGTTTGCAAATGGATTTGAAGTAATATCAAGCATCCATCCTTTCTCATCGCTTGCCCTGTTAATTGAATAATTGTCAAGATTTCCTGTTGGTGGTGCATTATACCTGTAGTCACTACCACCATATCCGAGTGAATCATAAAAAAGGTATTCAAAACTTGCTGATATTCTGCTCACAAAAAGGGTGAGAGAACCATACAATCCAATTCCTTCCGATTCGGTGAATAGTATGTTATTCCACCCTTCCCTTTTTGCAATTTCAGTGTATATCATAAAAGGCCCCTTTACAACATTAATATCAAAACTGTAAAGATATGTTTCTCTTGGTATCTTAACCCCCGGGTTTTCACTTGAAAGTCTTAAGAAATTTAGCGAGAATGGCAATAAGGGAAAGAGGCTGAGGCTTATGTTTCCAGCCTGGAGTATATCGAATGTATCATTGGGAACAAAATATTGTTTATTTGTAAAATGTACATTTTTTGGTTTCCCAGAAAGGAGAGATATATATAAAGACTTAATTGTGTAATCAAAGAAAAATCCGTCTATATCCCGGTCAATGTTTCCAGTGGTCTCAACTGTCTGATTGAGAATAAGCCCTCTTCCGAAGGAATGATAAAAGTTCCCGGCTCGTATAGACCATTCCTGCTTATTAAATTCGAGAAAACGTTTCCTTATTCCCTCATGTCTTAAAGGGAATTTTACTTCAGAAGGCTCATAAATATACCATTCTATGTTTCCTCTGAAGCTTCCATAAATGAAATTTGTGGTGAGGATATCTTCAAAAAAATGTTCAGAAGTTTCTGAAGTATCTTTCCACTGCCATAATGTCAATCGGTTTTTCCCAAATATTCTGAGTGTATGTGGAAAAAGAGAAGAATATATGAAGAGGATTAGTAAGAAGAATAAGCAACTAATCAGTATTTTCTTCTTCATCACCTTCTTTTTCTGGAAAAAGTTCTTCAAGTTTTTCTTTGATTTCTATCTCGTCTCCCTCTTTATATCCTCTGTGTCTGTATATTATATTGCCATTTGTATCGAGTAAATAGGTTTCGGGAATTGCTTGAATGCCAAAGAGATCCTGGACTTCCTTATTAGGGTCATAAAGTATTGTATATTCCCACTGGTGTCCTTTAACAAAACCGGGTACCTTTGAAACATTTCTTGGTCCGTCCTCATTTATTGCGAGAAAAATTAGCCCTCTTTCCTCGTATATTGCGAAAATATCCTTCATTGCATCAAGACCGTCAACGCAGCTCTTACAGTAAATTGCCCAGAAATCAATAATTATATAGTTTCCAAGAAGGGAGTCAAGATAAATAGTCTCATTTTCAATTGATTTCAGGCAAAACGAAGGTGCCTTCTCCATCTCCTCCTCAGCAAAAAGATTCAAACTGAAAAAAAGCGTTATTATGAAAACAATGAAACAAAATTTACTATTTTTCATAAGATATCCCACTTTCTTAACTATAAACCTCACATTAACATAATAAACAAATTTCCCTTAATTGTCAAGTATAATCCTCATTCGGTTCCATTTTTCTGTTTAATCTCATCTCTCTTTTTACCAGGTCGTCGTAGGTGCAGTGTTGCCATCCTGCTCCAAGTTTTTCTTTGAGAATATTTATTATACCCCTTGCTTTATTAGAATCTTGCAATCTGTGCTCATAGAACTTTGCGAGTTCTATATAAGGGAAAGGTTCGAAAGGGGTTTCCTGAAGAAGTTCTATCCATAATTTTTCAGCCTCTTCCCACATAGATTGTCTTTTATAGATTATTGAAAGGTCTCTTTTGATTTCAAAAATTAAAGGGATATTGTCTGTATACCTTAATGCTCTTTTCATAAGTAGAATTGATGTATTGTAGTCTTTAAATTCTCTATGGAGTCTTGAAATGGAATAGAGCACTTCAGGGTTTTTAATCTCTTCTATCTTCTTAAGCAGTTCTACAAAATGTGAAAGAAGTTTGAGCATAGAGAAAATATCCATTTCATTATGTTTGATAACCTTTCCGAGTAGAGAAACTTCTCCTGTTCTTAAAAAGTTGAAATATACATCGGGTATCAGATTACCAGCTATGTCACCCCTTCTTTGTTCACCAAGAATATTTTGTTCAAGAGATTGAAGAGACCTATCCTCAAAACTCCTTTTATATACACGTCGTGCAATATGCAAGAGGTCAAGATGAAGGTCGAAAAGTGGTTCCTTAAGCATCTGCAATCTGTATCGTGAAGTGAGGAGAGGAAGGTCAAAAGACTTTCCGTTGAATGTTGTGACTGAATCAAAACCTTTTAGTAATGAGGAGAGGTCAAAAAGCAGTGCCTTTTCATAAGGAAGGTCGGGAAGGAAGAACTGTTTTATCTTAAAAACATTCTTTTCAAGATAACCAACTCCTATGAGGAAAGCAAAGGTGCCGACTCCTCCAGAGAGTCCTGATGTTTCAATGTCCACAAAAATATTTCTGGAAAGGTCGAAGTTTTTGAAAATCTCTTCTTTTGCAAGAATGTGGAGCTTATCTACTTCTTCTCCATAAAATTCGCTATTCTTTAGTTCGTCTCTTACAATAAATTTCCCGAACTTGTTTTCAAACACCTTTGCTTCAAGATGTTCGGCAAGTTCATCTATGTTTTTAATTCTCTTTTTGCTGCATGTTTCTTCCCTGAGTAAGATACGGAGCTTCTCAACAGTCCGGGACCTATCTCTTTTTTGATGTTCTGTTATTTCCCTCTTTAATCTTTCTATTCTTTCTTTAATATCCATTTTGAATACATCATTATCTCGACTGCTTTTTTACTATAATATCTATATGTAAGAATGTCAAGGGAAAAGAACACCAGTGTACAAGTATATAAGCCATAAGGATAGAGAAAAACTACAAATAAAATGCAAATAAGAGATTGCTTCGGTAGCGAGAATGAAAGCATACTCGCAATGGGCATAAAGGTCATGAAATGTTGTTATTTTTTAAAAAACAATA